>CAYHSI010000011.1:0-20643 GCA_964359225.1 uncultured Anaerolineaceae bacterium | reverse complement strand
GTCGCTCTTCAAGCTGAAGCCGCTGCCCATCCCAGAACGAGCCGCGGCTGGGCCAGTCGTCGAGCTGCGGCGAGTTGTCGCCCAGCCGGCCACGCCAGCTTCCACCCAGGTCGACATCCGAAAGTGGGCCGGCCAACTGCGGTTGCCGGTGGCGCTCCTATTGGCCTTCATCGCGCAGGTGGGTTTGGAGCTACACAAAAATGTCCGGGGCAGTGTGCTGCTCTATCTGCTCGCCGGCGGCTTGATTGGCTGGTCGCTGTGGGCGGGGGAGCTCGACCGGGAGACCGAGAAGACTAAGGTGGAACGGTCCTGGCGGACTTGGATCGACCTGCGATATCTGGCAGGCGGGATCATCCTCTCCGGGTTGACCTACCTGGCCTCCGGTGACAACACTTTCCGATTCTCAACCCTAGTCTTCTGGGTTCTGGCAATCCTGGCGACCGGCCGGGCCTTCTGGCAGGGCAAACCGCCCACGGCCCGGCTCAGCTCGGGCGTCAGAGAGTTCCTTGGCAAACCACGCATTAAGGTTTCAATTGGGGCCTCCACCCTGCTCGCACTCGCCGCGTTTGGTCTGGCGGCAGGATTCCGATACGCCCGGCTGGCGGACGTCCCTTACGAGATGACGAGTGACCATGCGGAGAAGATCCTGGACATCATCGATGTCCTGAATGGCCAGACCTCGATTTTCTTCCCCCGCAACGCCGGGCGAGAGGCGATGCAGTTCTATACCACCGCCGCAGCAGTCCATTGGTTTGGGGCGGAGCTTGACTTCCTAACTCTCAAACGGGTCACTGCCACTGCCGGTCTGCTGGCCCTGCCGTTCATCTACCTCTTTGGGCGCGAGATCGGAGGGCGGAAGGTGGGCCTGGCAACCATGGCCCTGACCGGGATCGCCTACTGGCCGAATGTCATTGGTCGAGTCGGCCTGCGGGCTACCTTCTATCCGCTGCTGCTTGCACCGACCCTTTACTTTCTGGTCCGCGGGCTGCGGGCCCGTCGGCAGAACGATTTTGTGCTCTCCGGATTCTTCCTGGGTGCCGCGATTTACAGCTACACCTCGGCCAGACTGGCGCCCTTGGTGGTCATCCTTGCGGTGCTGCTGTATGTCGTTCATCGCGAATCCAAGGGACACCGCCTCCAGGCACTGCGCTGGTTGGGAGTGGCCGGGCTGATGGCGGTCGTCGTTGCGGCCCCGTTCTTGCGCGCCGCCTACCAAATGCCGGATCAGGTTTTCTTCCGCACAGTGACTCGGGTGACCGAAATGGAGCGATCCCTGGACGGAACTGTGACGGGGATTTTCTTCAACAACGTCTTAGAAGCCCTGAAGATGTTTAGTTGGGATTTCGGTGAAATCTGGGTATTGTCTATTCCGTTCCGGCCGGCGCTGGACTGGGTGACCGGGGGGCTGTTCCACCTGGGAATCGTGTTGCTTTTCGTTCGCTACGCCAAGAGTCGCAACTGGTTGGATCTGTTCCTGCCGCTTTCCATTCTGGTGCTGATCCTGCCTTCGGTTCTGGCACTGGCCTTCCCAGGGGAGAACCCGCATCCGAGCCGGGCCGGCGGCGCCATCATCCCGGTCTTCGCGATCGCGGCGACGACCTTGGTGGCGATCGAGCAGTGGGGGAGCCGAAAGCTCGGCGGCAAGACCGGCCAGAAGATCGGGGCGGGCTTCGCCGGGGCGCTCTTCTTGCTCACCGCAGTAGGCAACTATTCGCTGGGAGTGACCCTCTATGGCGAACACATGCGCCGCGGCGCCTGGAACGCCTCCGAGCTGGGCACGGTGGCCCGCGGCTTCGGAGAGTCGGTCGGTAGCTTCAGCCAGATCTACGTGATGGCCTACCCCCATTGGCTCGATTCGCGCCTGGTCGCGGTAGACGCCGGCCGACCGGGTCAGGACTTCGGTATCTGGCCAGAGCAGGTCAGCGCGCTTGAGCCGACGACCGAGGCTCGTCTTTTCTTCCTGCATCCGATGGACGAGAACGGCCACAGCCTGCTGGGCGGGCTCTTTCCAAACGGGATTCTCTCTACCCATCGGTCGCAATCGGAGGGGAAGGACTTCGATGTTTTCTGGGTGCCGCCGGCTCCAAGCGGGAGCGCTGGGGAATGAGCTTCAACCCGCCCGAATTGCGGAGAGCAGCCCTTGCCCTCGGTGCACGGGGCTAGGATGGGTAGACACCTGGAAGCCATTCTGCTCCAGATGATCCACCAATTCGAGATGGGAACGACTCATGAGGCGGTCGTGATACTCGAGGCAAATTACACCAATCCGGCGCAGGGTTTCGCTCGAGGCGGACAGCAACACAGAGTACTCGCACCCTTCGCAGTCGATCTTGAGATAGTCGCAGCGCGGGATTCCATTTCTGTGCAGGATCTCGCCCAGAGTTACCGCGGTGGCGGCCGCCGCGCCCCCCTCTTCTATGGTCGACGTGAGGGATCCCTGGCCGGAACTTCGCCGCAGCCCGACCTGGCCTGAGGCACCTGCAACCGCATATGGACTCGCCTGCAAGTTCGTGAGGTTGTTCATGACAATGTTCTGTTGGAGCAAGCTGAAGGAATCTGGAGCCGGTTCGTATGCCAATACTCTCGAGTGCGGATAGCGCTTGGCCACATCGATGGCGAACTCGCCGATCCCGCCTCCGATATCGATCACCGTCCACCCATCCTGGATCGGGACC
The DNA here is from genome assembly GCA_964359225.1 of uncultured Anaerolineaceae bacterium. Lineage (GTDB taxonomy): Bacteria > Chloroflexota > Anaerolineae > Anaerolineales > E44-bin32 > JADFRG01. The sequence goes on along the minus strand of CAYHSI010000011.1, from coordinate 17,968 downwards.
GAGGCAGCCTCGTACTGGCGATCGATGCATACCTCTTTGACCAACCATGCATCCAGGGCCGTCCGAACTTTGAATGCCAGGGCGGAGTCACGCAGCACCAGCGTTGCCGGCCGCGGGATGGGCAGGCCAAAGAACAGCGCCAGCACAGTCGGCCAGTTGCGGAAGCCGCGCAGCATGCGCGGGATGGAAGTCAGGTAGTAGCTAAGTCGAGAGCGCAGCATTGGGAAGTTGGATGGTGGATTGCCTGGCGAGAACCAGGTGCAGATGACCAAACTTGCGGCTGAGTCTACACCCGTCACGAATCCAAAGGTCCGAGGGTCGGACCTGCTGCTGGTTGGGATTCTGCTCGCCGGGGCGCTCTTGCGCTTCTCCGGGCACAACTGGGACAGCCAGACTCACATGCACCCGGACGAACGGTTTCTCACCGGGGTGGAGACCAAGCTCGTACTGCCGACCAGCATACGGGAATACTTCGACACGGCCAACTCCCGCTTCAACCCGCACAACAACGGCGATACCTTTTTCGTTTACGGAACCCTTCCGATCTTCATCGTGCGGGTACTTGGCGAGTGGGCCGGCGAGACCGACTACAGCCAAATCCACCTGGTCGGTCGGGCTGCTTCGGCCAGCTTCGACCTGATTTCCGTGTACCTGGTGTTTCTGATCGGAAGTCGGCTGTACAGCCGGAAAGTTGGGCTGTTGGCTGCAGCGTTCAGCGCCTTCTCGGTCCTGCCGATCCAGCACGCCCACTTCTTTGTGGTTGATCCGTTTGCCAATACCTTCATTCTGGGCGGGATCTACTTCGCGGTGCGGGCGCTGGATGATGACCGCTGGCTCAATTATGGGCTGTTCGGTTTGTTTCTTGGGATGGCCAGCGCCTCCAAATTCAGTGCCGCTCCGCTGGCCGGGGTCATCGTGCTGTCCAGCGTGATCCGACTATGGGGCTCACCGGAAGGCATCAGCCCCCGCCGGCTCGTTGGCTATGGCTGGCGGCTGGCATTGGCTGCCTTAATCTCGCTCGTGACATTCCGAATATTCCAGCCTTATGCCTTCAAGTCATTCAGCCTGGCCCTGAATCCGGCCTGGCTCGACAACCTGGCCTCCCTTCGAAGCCTCGCCAGCGGCGAGAGCGATTTCCCGCCCGGCATGCAGTGGGCGGACCGGACTCCAGTCTGGTTCTCGTTGAAAAACATCATCCTGCATGGCCTGGGCCTGCCGCTGGGGCTGCTGGCCTGGGGGGCCTGGGGCTGGGCGCTGGTCCGGTCGATCCGCGGCGACTGGCGGCGCCATTTGATCCCGGTCGTCTGGACCGGGGCCTACTTCCTGGGGTTCTCGGTCGGGTTCGTCACTGCCATGCGGTATGAACTTCCGGTGTACCCGACCCTGGCCCTGCTCGCGGCCTGGGGCCTCTGGCACGGATGGGAGATCCTGCATGGATTCCGCTTCTTCCGCCGGCTGCGGGCCGAGTGGGTAGTGGCGGGGGTCGGCGGGTTTGTGCTGGCTGCCTCCGCGAGCTATGCGATTGCGTTCGCGCTCAACTACTCGCGCCCGTTTACCCGTTACGAGGCGTCGGCCTGGATTTATCGGCATGTGCCTGGACCGGTAAATGTCGTACTCGAGGTGCAGGGCAGCGAGCAGCTCGAACCGATGGCGCTGCCCGAAGGGACCCTGCTGGACCAAGGGGGACCGTTGGAAGTTCCCTTCCGGACCCGCGAGCCTGCCACTGCGGTGGCGGTGCTGATTCCGTATGCAACGTCTGACTTAACCGAGGGCCAGGGCACTTTGCGCGCCACGCTGTTGGATGATTCGGGTCCGCTGGCAGAGGCAACCGCGCCAGTGCTGGTAGCAAGCGAAAGTCGATTGGAGCTCACGTTGAACCGCCCGGTCACGCTGCAGACCGGCGCCGCCTACCGGGTTCGGCTGGAGCTGGTGGGCATCGAGAGCCTGGCATTTCGCGGCTCGGTCATTGTCACTGAGACTTCTTGGGACGATGCGCTTCCGCTTCCAATTGAAGAGCGGAGCGCATTCCCGCTGCTCTACACCGGCGCCAACCAGGAACTCTACTGGCCAGACGCGGACGATTCGGATGGTTCAGGCCAGTCGGACAAACTCGAGCGATTGCTCAGCACGCTCAATGCAGGCGACTACCTTATCCTCACCTCGAACCGGCAATACGGCTCGGTCGGACGCCTGCCTCAGAAGTATCCGCTGACCGTCGCTTACTATCGGGCCTTGCTCGGTTGCCCGACCGGGACGGAAGTCGAGGTCTGCGCCGCCCAGGCTCAGCCAGGCGCAATCGCCGGCCGGCTGGGATACGATCTGGTAGCTGTTTTCGAACGCAACCCGAGCCTCGGTCCGCTGGTCTACCGAGACCAGCTCGCCGAGGAAGCCTTCACGGTGTACGACCATCCCAAGGTATTGGTATTCGCCAAGTCGGCCAAGTTCGATCCGGCCGTGGTGGCAGCCGAACTTTCAACCGTGGATCTCTCGCGGATTGTCAACCTGCCACCGGTCCAACTCGGATCGGCCTCACCAGCCCCCAATCTGCTCCTGCCCGAGGATCGGCTGGAGGGGCAGCGCAGCGGGGGCACCTGGTCGGAGCTGTTCTCGCGAGACAGTCTCATCAACCGCTGGGAGCCGCTGGCAGTGGTGTTCTGGTGGCTAATGCTCGCAGCGCTCGGGCTGCTCGCGTTCCCGATCGTACGTGCGGCCTTTCCAGGACTCATCGATGGGGGGTATCCCCTGGCGCGCCTGGTTGGCGTGCTCGTTGTGTCTTGGGCGAGTTGGTTGGTGGCCAGCCTGGCGATCGCGCCGTTCACCCGTGGCACGATTCTGTTGGCGATGGTGGCGATGGCAACCCTCTCAGGCTCCCTGGCCTGGCGAGACCGGGACCGCTTGCAGAGCTGGTTCCTCGAACGACGGCGTGAAATCCTGTGGGTCGAGCTCGTGGCGCTCGGCTTTTTCTTGTTCGACCTCGCGATCCGGTTGGGGAACCCAGACCTCTGGCACCGCTACCTGGGCGGCGAGAAGCCGATGGACTTCGCATACCTGAATGCGGTGCTCAAGAGCACGACCTTCCCGCCGTTTGACCCGTGGTATGCCGGTGGCTACATCAACTACTACTATTTTGGTTTTGTGTTGGTAGCGACCCCCATCAAACTACTCGGGGTGGTGCCTTCGGTAGGCTACAACCTGGTGCTCCCCAGTCTGTTTTCCTTTGCGGCGCTGGCAGCCTACACAGTCGGTACCAATCTTGTCGCTCGGCTCGGGACCGCGTACTCGAGCGTGCGGCTGATCAGCCCCCGGGTCGCGGGTCTGGCCGCCGCAATCTCCCTCCTGGTACTCGGTAACCTGGGGACAGTGCGGTTGATCTACGACGGGCTGCGCGAGGTTGGTTTGCGCGGGAGCGAGGGTTCCCAACCGGGACTGCTGGCCGCAGCCGCCGGACTGGGGAAGGTCCTCACCCTTCAAGAGACCTTGCCGGGCGGAGGCCACCACTGGTACTGGGATCCGAGCCGGGCCATCCCAGCCCCTCCGGGCGATGTGGGTCCGATCACCGAGTTCCCGTTCTTCACGTTCCTGTACGCAGATCTGCACGCCCACATGATCAATCTGCCGCTCACGGTTCTGGCGCTCGCCTGGGGACTCTCCTGGGTGCTTGCGGCCGCAAAGCGGACTCAGATCTCGTGGCAGGGACGAATGCTCGGAATTGGGGTGGGTGCACTGGCGCTGGGAGTGCTTGGCCCGACCAACACCTGGGACTTTCCGGTCTATTGGACTCTCGGCGGGGTGGCTGCGGCGGCAGCCCCCTTCCTTCGATCCCGAAAACTGGATCTACGGAGCGCGCTCGAGGCCACCCTTAGCGTCGGCGCACTGCTGCTGCTTGCGAACCTGCTCTACCGGCCGTATTACCTCTGGTACGGCGCGGGCTATACCGAGACAGACCCCTGGCAAGGGTCCCGCACCTCGTTGGACGGATACCTGACGGTGCACGGTCTATATCTGGTCGTCTTGATTCCGTGGATGGCCTGGGAAACCCGCATGTGGCTGGCGGCGACCCCGCTGTCGGCCCTCAGCCGACTGCGCCCCTATTTTCCAGCGCTGCTGGTCGCCAGCTTCGGATTCCTGATCGGGCTTGGATACCTGGCCGCAGATGGGGTGCGGATTGCGCCGCTGGTCGGACCGATCGTGGCCTGGTCCGGATTACTGCTGCTGCGCCGAAACTACCCGATCGAAAAGCGGGTGGCCCTGGCGATGATCGGAACGGCAGCCGCGCTGACCTTCCTGGTGGAGGTGGTCGTGCTGGTCGGGGACATCGGCCGGATGAACACCGTGTTCAAGTTTTATCTGCAGGTTTGGACGTTGTTCAGCATGGCGGGGAGCGCCGCCCTGGTCTGGTTGTTGGCGGACCTGCCGGCCTGGGGACTGCCGGTCCGCCGGGCCTGGACTGTCGCCTTCGGTGCGGTGCTGATCGGAGCCGCACTGTACCCGCTCACCGCCACCCGGGCCAAGATCCAAGACCGGATGGCTCCGGCCACCCCGCTCTCGCTGGACGGAATGGCCTTCATGACCTCGGCTACCTATGATGACCTGGGTAAATCGATTCCGCTCGAAGGGGATTACTACGCCATTCAATGGATGCAAGACCACGTGGACGGATCGCCGGTCATCGTGGAGGCCCAACTTCCTGAGTACCGCTGGGGATCGCGCTTCTCGATCTACACCGGCCTGCCGACCGTGCTTGGCTGGAATTGGCACCAGCGCCAGCAGCGGGCGGCTGCCGAGTCGACCGACATCTTCGCCCGAGTCCAGGACATTTGGAACTTCTACCTCACGCCCTCGACCAGCGATGCGTTGACATTTCTCTCTCGATACGATGTCCAGTACGTGGTCGTGGGAGAACTGGAGCAGCTCTACTACGGTAGTTTTGACGGATGCTCTCCGGTTGATGGCGGAGCACGGATGGTATGCGACCTTGCTGGTCGCTACGACGGGATCTGGACGCTTGACGTACCGGTCGACCAGTGCCGGCAAAACGGTTCGGGGCTCACCTGCCCGAGCCGAGGCCTGGAGAAATTCGAGCTGATGTCCGGGCAGGGGTACCTGCGGCCGGTGTATCAAAACGGCGCGACGACGATCTACGAGGTCCTTTGGTAGTCATCGCCTGGTGGTTGGCCAGCAGCCTGTTGGGATTGCTGGCCCTCCCGCTCGCCTTTCGCATCTTTCATCGCCTGCCCGATCGAGGGTATGCCTTTGCGCGACCTCTGGGGCTGCTCATCGCGAGCTACGTGCTGTGGCTGGGGGCAAGCCTGGGGTTCATCCCGAACAGCCGAGGCGGTGCGCTGGGAGCCGTGCTGGTCCTGGCCGGGATCGGCGCCGCGGTTGGCCAACGGGTCGAAATCCGGGATTGGCTGCGCCGCAACTTGCGAACGGTGTTCTGGATGGAGGGCGTGTTCCTACTCAGCTTTCTGTTGTGGGCATTCGTGCGGGCAAACAATCCCGAGATCGTAGCCACCGAGAAGCCTATGGAGCTGGCGTTTCTGAATGGGATCTTGCGCTCCGACCGCTTCCCGCCCAACGATCCGTGGCTTTCCGGATATGCCATCTCGTACTACTACTTCGGCTATGTCATGATCGCCTTGTTGACCTGGCTGAGCGGGGCGGCGAGCGGAGTCGCCTTCAATCTGGCCAATGCGCTCTGGTTCGGACTGGTTGCAGTCGGGAGCTACTCCGTGCTGTACAACCTGCTCGGCGCCCGCGGCAAGCAGGTGAACATGGCCGTTCCACTGCTCGGGCCAGCCTTCGTCCTCATTACAGGCAATCTGGAAGCGATTCTCGACGTACTCCATTCTCGCCAGGTATTCTGGCAAGCCTTGCCGGACGGGAGCTTTGTCTCCAGTTTTTGGAATTGGCTCGATCTGAAGGAGCTGAGCGACCCGCCAGGAGCTGCAGCGAGCTGGATGCCCCAACGCTATCTGTGGTGGTGGCGGGCATCCCGGGTCATCCGGGATGTCGATCTCTCCGGCGTCGATCTGGAAGTGATCGACGAATTCCCCTTCTTCTCATACCTGCTGGCAGACAACCATCCCCACCTGCTCGCCATGCCGTTCGCCCTGATGGCGGTCGGGTTCTCTTTGCAAGCATTCCTGAGCAGTCCACGGGGCGAGTTCGTTTGGCGCGAGACCAGGAGCTCGGCTCGCCGGCTGGTGGCGATCTTCAAGTGGCTTGCGGCCGGGCTGGCGGTCTTGCTGGTGCTGCGGGCCGTGATGCCACCCGGCGGATCGGAACCCGTCTCAGGCGGAGCAGTCCTGATTGGGTTGCTCCGGCAGCTGCTGATCGCCAGTGTCGGCTTCACGGTCCTGGGGATCCTCGCGCTGATGATCCTGGGTGCGATTCCCAGCGCCGTAAGCCGGGCGGAGTTCGCCTTCGCCGGCATTCTCTTCGGGGGCCTGGCCTTTCTCAACACGTGGGATTCCCCGATCTATCTGGCGCTCTTCCTTGCGGCTGTGGCCTGGTCCGGACGCAACGCCCCTCTGATGACGCTCGCAACCCGAATGGCGACCACCGCGGTCGCGATCGGAGCGGCCGCGGTTCTGGTTTACCTGCCGTGGTTTCCCAGCTTCTCATCCCAGGCCGGCGGCGTGCTTTCGAGTTTGCTCTTCCCGACCCGGATTCAGCAATTTGGCGTCATGTTTGGGGTCTCGCTAATCCCAATCCTGGTCTGGCTGATCTGGACCTGGCGCAACGGAGCAGCCCCGCGACCCGATCTGCTCTGGAAGCTCGGCCTTGGGCTGCCGATCGGGCTGCTGCTGCTTTCGGTGGCGGTCGTGGGAGTTTCGTTGGTCGGGGTGCGGTCTCAGCCATTCGAGTTGGAATCAGTCTTGAATGGGCTAGGAATCCGCGGCCAATCCCTGCAGGAAGGGTTGCGAGCGGTCGCCGAAGCCGCGATCGTGCGCCGCTTGGGGAGTTCGTGGACCGCCCTGGCCCTGGGAGGCACGGTGGGCCTTGCGGTGGGTATACTAGCCGGCCGGACGACGGCGAGCCTCCGCGAATCGGAGCCCCGCCACTTCGTCATGATCCTGGTCGCGATCGGTGCACTGCTGGTGATCACACCGGAGTTCGTTTATCTGCGCGACCTTTTCGGGACGCGGATGAACACGGTCTTCAAGTTGTACTTTGGGGCGTGGATTCTGTGGGGTCTGGCCGCGGCGTACGCGGTGGTCGAACTCTGGCCGAGGAGTTGGAGCGTGACTGCTGCTTGGCGAGCCGCGGTCTTGCTCCCGTTGATCGGTGGACTGGTATACCCCGCCCTCGCAACCTGGACCAAGGCCAACGCCTTCGCGCCCTCGCAGGGGCGCACGCTCGACGGGACTGCCCATTTGGCGTCCGACAACCCGTCCGACTATGCTGCGATCCAATGGATCAACGAGTCGCTGCCAACCGGAGTGATCGCGGAGGCGATCGGGGGCAGCTACACCCAGTTCGGCCGGATCTCCGCCCACACCGGCCTTCCGACCGTACTCGGCTGGGACGGACACGAACTGCAGTGGCGTGGGGAGGCTGCCCCGCAAGGCACCCGCGTTCCGGACGTCCAACTGCTGTATGAAACCCCCGACTGGCAGGCGGCGACCGCGATACTGGATCGTTATCAAATCGCGTATGTCTATGTTGGGCCGTTGGAGATTGCCACCTATGCAAGGCTCGACGTGCGTAAGTTCGACCAGTTCATGGAAAAGGTCTACGAGAACGCGGGGGTCCGGATCTATGCACGGGAGGGTGGTGCATCCGGATGATTGAGCGCCGGCCGTCAGTTTCGCTGGAATTGCTGCTTTACCTGATTCTTTTCAGCTTTGGTGCCTGGCTTCGCTTCAACCAACTCGATCGTCAACCGCTGACCGACCCAGAGGCCCGCGAGGCGCTTGCCGCACTCCCTCAACCGGCCGAATTCCAACCGCCCGATCCGGGCCCAAGCTCCCCGGCCTACCAGGTATTGACCGGCCTGGCGTTCAGCTTCACGGGTGCGGAGGACCACACTGCCCGGTGGGCTCCGGCTGTCGCCGGCTCGCTGCTCTTGCTGACGCCCTTGCTGCTCCGACGGCAAATCGGCCGAGGACCCGCGCTCCTGACCACCCTGCTCCTGGGAATCTCACCGACCCTCTGGGCGGCCTCTCGAACGGCAGGGGGGTCGGCGATCGCAGCCCTTGGCATCCTGGCTGCCGTGTTGTTTCTGGCTCGGGCCAGGGCCGAAACTCGGGGCAATCTCGAGGGGGCGGCAGCGATGCTGGGCTTGGCGGCCGCGACCGGGCAAGCCGGCCTGCTGGGTCTGGCGAGTCTGGGGGTGGGGAGCGCGGCACTGGTCGCTATCCGTCGCCGACGCGGCAATCCGGATCCGGATCGAACCCTGGCATTGCCGTGGCCGGCGGCCCTGGATGCCGAAGCGCTGCGGCGCTGCCTCTTGCTGGCTGGCGTGGTGGCTCTAGCCGTCGCGAGCGGCCTCGGATTTTTTGTGAGGGCGCTCGGAGGTGTCTTCGGAGGGCTGGGTAGCTGGGCCGAGGGCTGGTTCGTGGCAAGCGGCATTCCGGCCGCGTCGGTCATGTTGAATTTGCCTGCCTATGAGCCGCTGCTGCTTGGCTTCGGCGGCCTGGGATTGGTGCGAGCCGTGCGCAAAGGTTCCCCCCTCGAAACCTGGCTGGCGGCCTGGGCGATCAGCGCGGTATTGCTGATCGCGGTCTATCCAGGCCGCCGGCCGGAGGACCTGCTTTGGGCTGTCATTCCGCTGTGCTTCTTGGCGGCGAAAGAGGCCTCCCAACTGATCGAGCGGGCCCTGGGCGCCCGCCCTGCCTGGCTGCTGATCGGTTTCGTAGTTGCCGTGATCGCATTGCTGGCGTTTTCCTATTTGCAGCTGGCGGCCTTCGTGCGCGGTCCGGACGCGTTCCAGACCCTACTGGGCCTCCCGCTGTTGTTGATGTTGGCACTGATGGGGATCGGTTTGGCGGCCGCGGCAATCGGGCTGCTCGGACTCGGCTGGTCGAGAGAGATCGCAGGCACAGTTGCCGGCGTGGCCGGGCTGATCGTGCTGGCCTCGCTCAGCCTCTCCGGCGGCGGGAGGCTGAACCTGGCAGCGGCCTCGGCCAGAGAGCTGTGGAGACCCCAAGCCAGCTTGGCAGGGCTGCTCGACCTGCGCAAAACAATTGACACCCTCTCCAAGGCCGAGACCGGCCGCACCGGGGCCATTCCGCTTCAGTTCGCAGACCCGAGCACCCCGGCGCTGGCCTGGGTGCTGCGGGGCTACGCCCCGAGGGGTGCCGGCGATCCGGCGGACAATCCGCCGGTGATCCTGATGCGGGAAGGATCGGGTGCCGGATTGTTTCCCAGCGAATACCTCGGACAGTCGGTTAGTATTGGCGAGCACTGGGGCTGGACCGGGTGGTGGCCGCCGGAGTTGCTTTTCTGGTGGGTAACCCGGGAGGCGCCGACCCTGCCGGACCGTTGGGTCCTCCTGGTTCGACCGGACATCGCGGGGGTGGAGCAACCAACCTCAACTGGGGAACCATGATCCCAAGCACGATCGCCATAGATGGCCCGGCCGCCGCGGGGAAATCGACCCTGGCCAGATCGCTGGCCGCCCAGCTCGGCTATTTGTACTTCGATACCGGGGTCATGTATCGGGCAGTCACCTTGGCGGCGATGCGGGCGGCAATTCCCTTCGACGATGAACCGGAAGTTTCGGCGATCGCCGAGCAGGTCGCGATCGATGTCCAGCCGAGATCGGTCCCGGATGGACGCCAGTACGATGTCCTGTTGGACGGGGAGGACGTGACCTGGGCGATCCGCTCGCCCGAGATCGACGCGCACGTATCTAAAGTGTCGATGTACGGCCGGGTGCGCCGGGCAATGACCGAGCGGCAGCGAGAGATTGGCCGCCGCGGCCGGGTAGTGATGGTCGGCCGCGATATCGGAACCGTGGTGTTGCCCGAAGCCGAGCTTAAGATCTTTCTGAAGGCTGATGTGGAAGACCGGGCTCAGAGACGCTACGATGAAATGCGGGCTCGTGGGGAGGCCGCGGAATATGCCGCGGTTCTGGATTCAGTCCAGACTCGCGACCAGCTTGACACGACCAGAGATCTGGCACCCCTACGGCCGGCCGCAGATGCAATCATCGTCGACTCGACCGAACTGGATCCCCAGCAGGTGTTGGAGCGGGTGCTCGAGCTGGTGGCTGAAGTCCACGGTGGCTGATCCGCCCCTGGAGTTGCCCCCGCTCCGATCTATCGGATGACCCAGAAAGAGTATCAGCATGCCAGATTCGAGCCGCGCCGCCGGGTGCTTCGGTGGTTGATCGATAACGTCGGCTATCGGGTGTTTGCCAAATTCAACGGGATCGAGAATGTTGAGCACCTGCCTCTCTCGGGCCCGGCGATCATCATGATGAATCACATCGCGATGATCGATCCGATTGTCGTGCTCGGCGGCCTGCCGCGCAATATCGTTCCCTTGGCACGCCATGACGTGTTTAAGCTGCCCTTATGGGGGATTTTCCCCCGACTCTGGAATGTCATCCCTGTGCGTCGCGGGGAAGTGGACCGCACCGCGGTCCAACGCGCATTGGCGGTCCTCAAGGCGGGAGAAGTGGTGCTGGTCGCACCCGAGGGTACTCGCAATACGCAGCTTCAGCAGGGAAAGGTGGGGGTGGCCTATCTGGGGGCTCGCAGCGGCGCCCCGATCGTGCCGGCCGCGGTCGAAGGGACAGATGGCTACCCTTCGCTCCGGCTGAACCGCAGCCAGGAGCCGGGTGCCACGGTGCGACTTGGCCGGCCGTTTCGATTCAATGTGAGCAGAGGGCGATTGGACCGGGAATTGCTGCGTAAGATGACCGATGAGGCGATGTACGTGCTGGCGGGCCTGCTGCCGGCGTCCCGGCGAGGATATTATGCGGATTTGAGTCGGGCAACGGCTGAGACGATCGAGTTCGCCTGAGGCCGGCGGAGGTAGAATGCCTGAGCCCTATCCTTCAGCCATGAGGCTGCAGCCAAGGCTTTGGCGGGTGGCACCAGCTCTACCCAGCTAACAGGAGAGGATCCATGTGCGGGATTGTCGGCTATGTCGGACCGCGCGATGCGACCCCCATCATCTATGACGGCCTGAAGCGGCTCGAGTACCGCGGCTACGACTCGGCCGGACTGGCCGTGATCGAGGGTGGGCAGCTTGCGATCCGGCGCGACGCAGGGAAGATCGAACGGCTCGGCGAGCTCCTTCGTAAATCGCCGGTGTCCGGCCACATCGGCATTGGCCACACTCGCTGGGCAACCCATGGGGTGCCGAATGCTCGCAACGCCCATCCCCACACGGGAGCCTCGGGCGAAGTCGTGCTGGTCCACAACGGAATTGTCGAGAACTACCTCAGCCTGCGCGAAGAACTTGTTGCCGAGGGTGTCCCGTTTCGATCCGACACAGATACCGAGGTGATCGCCCAACTGGTCGAACGATATCAGTCAGTCAACGGGGGATTCGTCGAGGCCACCCGCAAGGCACTGGGCCACCTTCAAGGGGCACACGGGATGGTGCTGCTTTCGACCCGCGAGCCGGACAAGATCGTCGCTGCGCGGCTGGGCAACGCCGGCGGAGTGGTGATCGGGGTGGGACGCGGGGAAATGTTCATCGCTTCTGATATCCCGGCCATTCTCGAGCACACCCGGGAGATGGCCTTTCTGGAGGCCGGGCAAATGGCCGTGATCACCCGGGATGGCTTCGAGGCCTACAGCTTGGCGGGTGAGCCGGTCGAACTGGAAGTACAGAGCGTTCCGTGGGACCCGGTCTCCGCTGCCAAGGGTGAGTACAAGCATTTCATGCTCAAAGAGATCTTCGAGCAGGTGCGCTCAACGACCGACACAATTGGGGGGCGGGTTGATTTCGAAGCCGGCCGGGTTCATCTACCTTCCCTCAAACTCGAGGCTGCCCGAGCCGCCGAGATCGACAAGATCGTGATCACCGCCTGCGGCACCGCGGCCCACGCCGGGATGGTGGGAAAGCTGCTGATCGAACGAATCGCCCGGCTGCCGGTGGAAGTGGACCTCGCCTCTGAGTTCCGCTACCGCGAGCCGCTGGTGAACGAGCGCACTGTCGTGCTGGCGATCAGTCAGTCCGGTGAGACCGCCGACACCTTGGCCGCCATCGAGGAGGGCCGGCGCCGAGGGGCCACGATCTGGAGCATCGTCAATGTGATCGGATCCCAGGCCATGCGGGCGACAGACGGATTCATCGGGATGCAGGCTGGTCCCGAAATTGGGGTGGCCTCCACCAAGGCCTACACCGCCCCGTTGATCGATCTTTACTTGCTGGCCATCCTGCTGGCGGACCTGCGTGGGGTGCTCGACGACACCGAACGAAAGCGATTGGTTCGAGACCTACGCCGAGTTCCGGATCTGGTCGGCAAGTGCCTCGATCGGGCTGACCAGGCGGAGGCGATTGCCTGGGAATTGAAAGACATCCAGCACTGCCTCTTTCTGGGGCGAGGCATCAACATGCCGACCGCCTACGAGGGCGCGCTGAAGCTGAAAGAGATTTCCTACATCCATGCTGAGGGCTATCCGGCCGGGGAGATGAAGCATGGGCCCATCGCCTTGATCGATGAGCAGATGCCGGTGGTGGCTCTGGTGCCGCAGGACCCCTGGTATCAGAAGACCCTCAGCCAGATCGAGCAAACCAAGGCCCGCGGGGGAGTGGTGATTGCGGTCGCGACCGATGGTGACGAACAGATTAGTTCGATCGCGGACCACGTGCTCTGGGTACCGGAGACTCCCTGGCTGCTCAATCCGGTCACGACCATCATCCCGCTGCAGCTGCTGGCCTACTATGTCGCGGTGCTGCGCGGCGCCGATGTCGACCAGCCCCGCAACCTGGCGAAGAGCGTGACGGTGGAGTAGCCGACTCGGCCCCGTTAGCCCAGGGGGGTGGTGTTGGGCGTCGTGCTGCCCCCGATGGAGGCGCACATGAAGACCTCAGAATCTGAAACCCTTGCTCGAGAGACTCTGTTGAATTGGCCCAATGCCATCACCCTCGCTCGGATCATCCTTTGCCTCCCCGTGTTTGCTTTCGCTGCTTATTCGCAAAGCACGGTCTGGAACTTTGTCGGGCTCGGGCTGCATTGGGCACTGGACGGCTTGGATGGTTATTTGGCCCGGTCACTGAAACAAGAGACCCGTTTCGGCGCGCAGATTGATATCATCGCGGACCGTGCGATGGTGGCTTTCTTTTATATCAACTACCTGCCCACCCATCCGCACCTGGCCGCCCCGATCGTACTCTACCTGATCCTCTATGGCTTCGTTGACCATTACCTCTCCAACCAGTTCTTGCAATGGGGTCTCTTGTCGCCGAATTACTTCTACCAAGCCGACCCTACGGTCTGGCTGCTCAACTGGTCTACCCCTGGCAAGTTCGCCAACAGCGGCCTCTTCACGGTGCTGGTTCTGTCGACGAACTCTGCCTTAGCCACAATGCCGGTTCTCGTGGGGCTTGCCATTGTGAAGTTATTCACTATTGCGAGAATCCTTCGCTTGCCGCTTCCCCAAGCCGCGGCAAGGCTGCATCGGCCGCCTCCGGAGCCGCGCCTGAGCATCGGAGAGTTGCTTGGATCGAGGTCAAAGGCCTAGGCCGGAGTTCGTCTCGAGCAAGGAGCGACGATGACAGCACCCTTTGACCTGGGCCTGATCCAGCGGGGAGCCCGCTTGAGAAGGACGCCTTTCTTCGAGGCGACCCAGCGCTACGGCTCCAAAGGCTACACGGTCTACAACCACATGCTTTTCCCCATCCATTTCTCCGACCTGGAAGAGGAGTATTGGAAGCTGCTCAACGACGTCACGATCTGGGACGTCGGGGTCGAGCGGCAGCTGGAGATTACCGGACCCGACGCGTTCAAGTTCACTAATCTGCTGACGCCCCGCGATCTCAGCGAGTGCAAAGTCGGCCAGGGGAAGTATGTGGTCATCACTTCGCCGGAGGGGGGAATTGTCAACGATCCGGTCCTGCTCCGCCTCGGAGAGAATCACTTCTGGCTCGCGCTGGCGGACAGCGACGTCTTGCTTTGGGCCTTGGGCGTGGCGTACGGGTCGGGGATGCGGGTTCAGTTGGCGGAGGTCGACGTCGCCCCGATCCAGATCCAGGGGCCGAAGTCAAAGCAAGTCGTGCGCGAGTTGTTCGGCGACTCGATCGCCCAGCTTCGCTACTACTACTTCAACGAGGCTCAGCTGGATGGGATCCCGGTAGTTGTCACTCGAACCGGCTGGACCGGGGAAGTCGGCTTTGAGGTCTATCTGCGGGACAGCAGCCGGGGGAGCGAACTCTGGGACAAAGTGATGGAAGCCGGCAGGCCTTTCGGGATTGCCCCGACCGGCCCTTCTGATATTCGGCGGATCGAGGCCGGGATCCTGAATTATGGCGCCGACATGACCCTCGAAGACAATCCTTACCAGGTGGGATTGGACTGGATGGTCGATCTCGATCAGCAGGCAGACTTCATCGGGCGAGCGGCCCTCGAGCGAATACGGGCCGAGGGCGTGAAGCGCAAGTTGGTCGGAGTCGAGATTGCCGGAGACCGAATCGAGTTCAACATGACCAAGTGGCCGGTTAGTGTCGACGGAGCGCAGGTCGGGCACATCACCTCGGCAATTTACTCCCCCCGGCTCCAGAAAAACATCGGCTTTGCCATGTTGGCCGCCGAGCATGGAGAATTGGGCGCCGGGCTCACGGTCATGCTTCCCGAGAGGGGACCGCGGGAGGCCGTGGTCATCCCCAAGCCTTTTATCGATCCGTCCAAAGAGATCCCAAAGGGCTAAACTCGGCGGTCATCCGGTCGCAGGTTGGAGGCCGGCCAGGATGAGCGGCAGGATCCGTTGCACGAAATCGACGGCGGGCTCGGGCCGCTGCTGCTGACTCCACTGGACCGCCGCCCCGTAGATTCCCCAACTGGAAACCATCGCCGTCTGTGCGGCGGTTGCAAGGCGTCTCAATTTCGCAGACGGAACCTCGATCAGCCACGCCCGGAGGATTTCATAAAGCTCAGCCTTGATCTGTTTCTCCATCAATGGCTCCATCTGGCCGTGCGGAGGCGGACAGTGCCGATCCATCTCGGCAACGAATTCACAGACGGTCAAGATGAGCGTTGCCAAGTTGTCGGAGGTGAAGGAGGAGCCTTCAGGCAACCTACTCCGCAGGCGCGCGTGGATCATCTCGCGGATGGTGTACTCGAGCAGCGCATGCTTGTCAGGGAAGTGGGCGTAGAAGGTTACCCGGTTGAGCGTGGCCCGCGCGGCGATGTCGCGCACTGTGATCGCCCGAAAGCTCTTCTCCGCCATTAACTCGGTCAAAGCCTGCTGCAGCAGCTTGAGGCTGCGTTTGACACGGGGATCAAGTTTCAATCCTGTTGTCTCCGACTGTTTGATCAACAATTCAGTACCTCTGTCGCCTAAGCAACACTCCGGCAGTTGTGACGGTTGACGAGCGTTGCCTTAAAGTTATCATATGTATCCTAAACTACATTTGTAGCTTTAGCAACAGAAGTCTGAGACTGGAAGGGTTCCGAACATCGCATTGGATCTCATTCTCATGGCGCTGGCTGCATTCGTCGCATATGGCCGTTTCGTGATCGCTCCGCTCTAGAGCGGAGGAGTATCTCAAGGAGATCATCATGTTGGAGAAAATCTTCGCGCCCTACAGCGACCTGGGATTGTTGATCCTGAGGAGTGGGTTGGCCATCGTGCTGCTGGTCCACGGTTGGCTGAAAGTCAACCCCGATGGCCCCGTAAAAGGCCCCGCTCGATTCGCCGCGGGCTTGAAGCAAATGGGCTTTCCGTTTGCTCGGCTGTTGGCTTGGATTGTCGTGTTGCTGGAAACTCTCGGGGCCGGGCTGCTCGTCCTCGGCCTAGGGACGCGGGTCATTGCGCTCCTGCTAGCCATCATGTTTATCGTGATCATCCTCTATGTAAAGCGGCGGGTGATGAAGACCAGCTTTATGGGCCAGCAGACAACCGCCGGTTGGGAACTGGACTTTACGATCCTGGTGGGTGCCTTAGCACTCCTTTTTACAGGGGCAGGCGCAATCGCCCTGGATCCGGTCGTGGGCCTGTAGCCGCTTGGGCGAAGCCGGCCATACTCACGCAGCCGAAAAGGAGGCTCACCATTAAACGCCCGCTGAGGACAGCCGGTGTCGTACTCATCCTGATGGGAGCCATCTGGTTCCTCCAAGGGATCAACGTGTTGCCGGGGAGCTTTATGACCGGCCAGATGGAATGGGCGATCTACGGGGGACTTTCGGTGGTATTGGGTGCCGGGCTGCTGATCTTGGCGAGCCGGTACAGGCGGTCACCGCCTTGATCGTAGTGCTCATCCCAACTAGCGGGCGAGCTCCTCGGGAGAGGTGGTCGGCAGCCGGCAGATCGGGCGACTCCCAATCGCGAGCTGCAGCTGAGGTCCCAGCGCGAAATCGATCGCGCTTAGCCACCCGGCGAAGCCCGAGGCGTGCCGCGGGGGAGTCGGAGCCATCTTGCGGAGGACGGATTCTCCCGGGTCGACCTTGCGGGCGTCGCCCTCTCTTCGTCAAGAGCGTCATGATTCATCTGCGCTGGTGCCAGTCTCACGGCTGACACCCAGCGGAGCAGGTGAAGTAAGTTAGAATTCGACCAACAGTCAAATCAACGTTCCGCGCCCTTCCGCGCAACCTCCCCAGTTCGCCTCGAGCGCAGCCAACGCCCCAAGCAGCTTAGGAGCCGCTGAAGCAAGTTTTTCTGGGGGCAACGCATGATGTCGCCCACAATTTACGTGCTCTCGGGCCTGCTGGCGACATCGATCGGTTGTTCGATTGTCAGCCGACTGAGTCCTGAGGAACTCGCGGCGACGATGGTCGCGCTGACGCTCAGCGCTCCAATTCCAACGACCGAGCCAGCCCTGACCGCAACTGTCGTACCAACCAACACGCCAATCCCTGCCACGGCTACGGCGCCGGCGACGAGAGTCCCGACCCCAACAACAGGGCCAATCACTTTTGTAGATGATTTCTCAACGCCTTCCGGATCCTGGCTCGATTGCGGCCAGTGCGAGTGGAAAGACGGTGCACTCCTCATGGGGCCCTTTTCGATTGAGGGTGCCTACCAGGTCCACACTGCCATTTGCGGACCCTGCGGTCTGGTCAGGAATTACCGCATGAGTGTTGACGTGGCCTTTGTGGATGGCCAAAGTGACCGAGGCTATGGTCTCATCGTTAGGGTAACCGATGAATACTTTCTCGTAGTAGGAATGTTCCCATGGCAGGGGATCGGTCTATGGAGATACGATTTCGAGGATAACGCGTGGATCCTGATCGACGATCTGGTCTCCGGATACATTCGGTCAAATCGGACCGCGAATCACCTTGAAGTCACCGTCGGGCCGGGATCCACGGCCGGAAGGTCAAGCGTCTCGATTGAAGTGAATGGACGCACGCTAATAGCTTCGTTCAACCAGCCCTCAGACATGGGGGCTGTGGGTCTGACTCTCGGAGGTCACGACCTCCAGGTAGTTTTTGACAATTTCGAATTTGAGGAGCTGCCTCCATATGAGGGAGAACCCATCCCCGCCTCGGGTCCTCCCGGTGGGACAGCGGGGCTTGTGGTAACTGTTGGCTAGGTGGAACTAAGAGCGTGGGGCGCTTCGCACGGCCGCTCAGCTCAGCAGACAATTACTGGGCTAGTCTGGCTCGTCTTCGCTCTGACCTCTTGCGGGAAAAACCAAGGCGCTCTGGATCAGGCAGCCACGATCGCGGCAGCCACTATCGCGGCGATCAACACGACGATCGCGCCGACCAGTACAGCGAGTCCAACCGCCACGCTGGAACCAACGCCAACATCCACTCCCAATCCCACGGCAACTCCGTTGGCAGGCGGCGGCCGGATAGCCTTCATCTCCAACCGGTACGGCCAACAGGACCTTTTCACGA
>CAYHSI010000010.1:0-20647 GCA_964359225.1 uncultured Anaerolineaceae bacterium | reverse complement strand
CAGCAGCTAGCGGAGGGGCCAGCCGCCGGGCGGGCGGGCCGGCTCCGACCTGGCCCGCAAAGCAGCTGAGCCCCGGATCAGGGGGCTCAGTTGAGGAGGAGAGCAAACCGACTAATGTTTGGCTGGAGGGCGCTATGGTCGGGGTCGGTTTGCAAATTTAGAGTATCACGATCGGCTACCCGCGTGCCTTACAACCAGCTTACAGCTCAAGGCTGCCCGGCCTCAGCCGGACACCGCTCCAGATTACCGGCTGCGTCGATATGCGGGCGAGTGCCGCTCATGATTGCGACCATTCCGCGGGCCAAGATGCAGTCGCCTGGCCTCACCGGATGGGTCATCGTCCGATCGATGATGGCGAAAGTTCCCGGATCCTCGCTGAAAATCGCAACAAATGGGATCTCGGCTGCCGCGAACCAGCGCTTGATTATCCCGTAAACACAGAGCTCCGACCCCTCGTCGGTCACCCCGACCTGATCCCAGGCTAAGCAGTCGGGAATTTCGGTTGGACCCGGTTCGGTGGGTCGAACCTGCTCGGTGGCCGGAGGGAGGATCGGAGCCACTCGGGGGGTGGCCGTCGGGCCCGGCCGCGGAGAGGGAGTTGGGACTGCAGTGGCCAGTGCGCCGCGGAAGAAGGCGGCCACGGGCCCTTGGGCCAGAGTGAACAGTCCAAGTCCCACCCCACCCAGTATCACGACCGCAATGGCCCCGCGCAACAAGGCGGCGGGGACCCGAGATCGGGGCTTTGGCTGCTCTGCCCGGAAGGCTAACCGTCCCTCGACCGCGGCTGCCCACAGACTATCCCGTCGGAATTCGCCGGAGTCCTCGGTGCCGGTCGACTGGCCAGACGGTGGACGGGGCCTCCCCTTGGGTCGGGAATCAACGCCGGCCTCCGCAGCCTCACTGCGATGTCGAATGAAGGAAACTCGGGAGGACGGAGCCTCCGGTTTCTCGGACGCCTCGGCCGGTTCGGCGAAGTCCTCATCGAACAAGCCGCGGCGCAGCTGCTGAGTGAGGTCTTCGGGCTCGGACTCTACAAACGGAGGGGTGTAATCGACGCCTGCGGCGACCGAGTCCCTCCCGCAGTACTGGCATGTTTCGGCTTCGAGCTCGATCCACTCCGCGCAAGACGGGCACTTGCGCATAGCCGAAATCCACAGCGCAGGTTCGAGTTCGCGGTGGCAGTAGCGACAGTAGATCGCCTCGTCCTGGATCTGGCGCGAGCAGTGGGGACAGCTTCGCATGTGCGACTCATTGTAGCAACGCCGCCCTACGAATCAATTAGGACAGTCAGCTTAGAAGCGGGTTTGCCAGCCTTCTGCCACGTCGACGGTTTGGAGCTGCTCGGCGTACAGGCGGGTCCACGGGCGGCCGCTGCGGTTGGCGATCCCGGTCAGCTCCTGCAGGCGGCCAACCGCCGTCGTCCGGAGAAACTCGCGCTGTTCGGCTTCGGGTAGGCCAGGGGCTTCCTGCCAGATCGCCCGACCGGCAAGGAACCCGGAAGCGCCGTTCTCACAGGCGATGGCCGCTTGCTGCTTGAAGGTGTCGTAGGCAACGCCGGCGCTCAGCAGCACCCAGGGGATTCCGGCGGCCTCGCTCAGCTCCTGGCAGTGGGCCGCCATGGCCGCATCGTCGGTCTCGAAATCGGGGTCGTCGGGAAACTCAGCCTTTAGCACGTCGATCCCCAAGGGACACAGACGGCGGGCGGTTTCGATCACCATGTCTGGTTTGAGTTTTGCAAATTCGGCCGTCCCTTTCTTTGGACCGCCGGCGATGTGGTAGGTCATCGGCTCGACCAGCAAGGGGATGTCGAACTCGCGGCACTCTTCGACCGATTCCCGGACGAAACCCTCCTGCTGAGCGGCGCTTGCGCTGCCTGGGTTGTAGTACAGCAGGATCTTGACGGCTGAAGCCCCCATGCGTTTGATTTTCTCGACGCTCCATCCCTCGGCCACGGTGGTCAAGCGGTCGCCCTGGGTCTCCTCGTAGCCGGTCGCCTCCAGGCTGACCAGGAACCCCTGGTTCCCGGCGATATGGGCTCCCTGCAGGGCGGGGGCGGCACCGAAGACCGGATCGATCAGGATCGCGCTCGAATGCGGAGCCAGCGCAGTCAGCAGGCGGATTTTGTAATCAACCATCTGCTGGTAGGACACGGATTTTGGAGCCCCGGGGTTCAAGGCCTTGGCCAGCGAGCCCCGATGGTCGAGGGCTGTGATGGTGAAGAGGCCCTTTGGATTCGAGATTTCCTGGAGACCGCGCACCTTGCCGAGGGTCAATGCTGGATGCATTTGCTGCTCCTATCCTCCAAACCAATCTGCTAACCGGCTGCGTTCGAGCTCGCGTTTGGCCTGTAGATGCTCCGGCGCGGGCTCGAGGATTCGGACTTCAGGCTCCGGCGCTGCCAGGAAGTTGCCCTGCACCAGCATCGCCGCACCTCCCCCGACTTCCAAGAAACAAAAGCCGGTCCCATCGTACGTCGCCTGGGGCGTCAGGCCGGCAAGGCTTGCCGCGATTCTGGCGGCGACTACTTTGGCCTGGGCTTCGGCGAATACGCCGGCCTGAGGGAGCCGTTTCCCGTTGGCGAGCGGGATCGAAACCATGTCGCCCAGTGCATAGACCCCGGGATAACGAGTCTCGAGAGTGATGGCATTGACCTTCACCCATTCGCCGTCTCCGGCCAGCCCGCTCGCCAGCCCGACCGACGGACAGCGGTGGCCCGGGATGCCGATCATCAGATCGAACGCCACCCGGGCGGTCTTGAATTGGATTGCGCCCGACTCGATCGAGACCGGCGTGTGATTTGGATGGAACCCGACCTCGCTGGCCTCCAGCCGGCTTTCGACGACCGCACAGCCGGCCTGACCCAGCACCGGCAGCGACATCGGCTGCGGGGTGAAGACGTCGATAACCGCCTCGACGCCCTTCCGGCCGAAGTACTCGCGCAGGAGCAGGGCAAGTTCGAATGGCGCCGGCGGGCAAGGGTAGGGGATTCCCAGAATGACGATCGCCACCCGCCCGCCGGGGAATTGGCCGAGTCGCTCGGCAGCCATGGCCAGGCCCGGTCCGTCGTACAAATTGAGCCCGTGCCCCCGGAAGCCGGGGACTCCATCCGGTTGGCTCTGGGCTCCCAGCGCGACCACCAGCGCATCCGCCTCCACCCGCGCCCCGTCGATGAGGGCGGCCCTCGCCTCGGGGTCGATCGCCTCCACAGTTCCGTGCCGGACCGTGATCCCGAGCCGCTCGAGCGATTTCAGCGGCCGCTGGCCGGCCGCCAGGGTCGATTCTCCCAGCAGCGCCCAAGTCTTGCGGAATCCAAAGTAGAACTGCTCGCGGCGATCGACTAGCGTGATGCGATCATCCGGCGCAAGCAGCTTGCGAAGCTCAACGCCGGCCGCCACGCCGCCGAATCCGCCCCCTAAGATCAAGACGTGCGCCATGGGCCCTTTTGCCGACACGACGTTCGTGATCGGCGCGGCAAAGTGTAACAAGGAATTGCCCCACTCCGCTCATCCGCTGCTCACCGGTGTCGGAGGGGCCTACCGAGTACAATACTGCGGTTTGCTCCAGACCCATGACGCTTCGAACGCCTTCTACTAGGAACTCCTCACCCAGGCGCACGCCGGATCGCTTCCGCTGGGCGATGGCGGGTCTGTCAGCCGGCTTCGGCGTGACGCTCCTGGTTGTCGGAGTCCTGATCCATGCCGTTGTCCGCGACCTGACCGCCTCCTGGACCGGGACCGGACTCAATCCGTTCTCGCCCTCGGGCGGTTCGGGCAGCGAGAACGAACCGCCGCCTCCGGGGGTCGCCACCCCGACCGCCCCGCTCCCCGAGGTCACTCCGGCGCCCTGGAATGGCAGCTCACGAGTCACGATTCTGCTGATGGGTCTGGACTACCGCGATTGGCAGGCCGGAGTCGGAGCGCCTCGCACCGACTCGATGATGCTGATATCGATCGATCCCCTCACGGAGCGGGTCAGCATGCTCTCCATCCCCCGCGATCTGTGGGTCGAGATACCCGGCTTCCAGCACAACCGGATCAACACCGCCTACAGTTCCGGCGAAGGCAACCGGCTGCCCGGTGGGGGGGCCGGGCTTGCCATGCGGACGGTCGAGAGCCTGATCGGAGTCCCGATTCAATACTATGTCGTGCTCGACTTCTCCACCTTTGAACGCATGATCGACGAGATCGGCGGCGTGGATGTAGAGGTTGCGGAGCGGATCAAGATTTCCCCGATCGGCCGGACCAGCCTGTGGCTGGATCCCAAGGCCTATCACCTGGATGGACCAGAGGCGCTGGCCTACGCCCGCACCCGGCGGGGGGGCGGAGGCGACTTCAGCCGGGCCGGGCGGCAGCAGCAGGTGGCGATGGCGATCCTGGACCGGGTGACGGGATTCCAGATGATCCCGTTCTTGGTGGCCAAGGCTCCCTTGCTTTACCAGGAGCTTGCCAGCGGCGTTCGCACCAACCTCTCCTTGGACGAAATGATCGGCCTGGCCTGGTTGGTGGCCCGCATCCCACGTGAAAACTATCAGACCGAAGTGATCCAACCCCCGAGTATGGTCGGTTTCTACACCCGACCAGACGGCGCCCAGGTGCTGCGGGCGGTGCCCGACGCAATTCGGGAACTCCGCGACCGGCTGTTCGTCGATACGAGTGCGATTGGGCCATGAGCGAAACCAAGCCGGCCGTCCCTCAGCCGCGGCCTCGCTGGTTCTTTTGGCTGGCGGGATTGGCGGTGTTCGGGACGATGGTGCTGCTGGTCGGCGGCCTCACCGGGTACGCCTCGGGACTCGAGCAGCGGGCTGCCCGGGAGGCGCAGGAGGCCGGCGGTTCGTTGCGCGATCAATTCGACCTGGGAGTGGAGGATCTGCTCGCCGGGCGGTATGAGATTGCCAAGCAGCGCTTCGAGTACATCCTCAGCGTCGATCCTAACTACTCTGGCGCCCTCGAGCTGTTGGAAGACGCCCGGCGCGGCTTGAATCAACCGACCCTGACCCCGTCGCCCACCGCGGTACCGACTCAAGAAGTCACCCCAAGCGCCACCCTGGATCTCAGTTCACTGGATGGGCTGGTCGAGGGGGCGCGGGCGGCCAACACCCAAGGCAATTGGGACGCGGCCATTGAGATCCTGGTCACCCTGATCGGCGAGTCTCCGACCCATCGCCGAGCGGAAGTAAACCAGCTGCTCTACACCGCATTGCGCAATCGTGGGTTGGACAAGATCTTCCGCGGCGAGCGGGAGCAGGGAATGTATGATCTGGCGCTGGCCGAGCGGATTACCGCCCTCGACAGTCAGGCACAGAGCTGGCGGAGTTCGGCCGCCTTCTATTCATTTGCCAACAGCTATTTCGGATTGGATTGGGGGCTCTCCACTGAATACTTCTCGCAAATCTGCGCGGCCGGAATCTGGGACGGCTGCTTCAAATACGCACGCTCGGCCTGGGAATACGCCGACTTGCTGTTCAAAGATCTGGATTCATGCGCCTCGGCTGTCCAATACGATGCCTCGCTCCGCACCGCGGATCGGGAGGACGGACCGCCCACCGCGACCCAGGCTTTCACCATATGCCTGACCGCCACTGCGGTCACTCCCACGCCCAGCCCGACGATCGACCTCTCCGTCACCCCGCCCGGTACGGCCGGGCCGAGCCCGACTCCCACTGAGTCGCCCACGGCCACTCCGACCTTCACCGAGACCCCGGCCGCGACTCCGACTACGTAAGTGCGAAGTAGAATAGGCCACGACTGCCGGTGGGATTGAAGCGCCGGCAGACCGGGCAGGAGCTCCGAAACCGTGAGTGCCTACGATTATGACCTGTTGGTGATTGGATCCGGACCGGCCGGCCAGCGGGCGGCGATCCAGGGGGCCAAGCTCGGCAAGCGGGTGGCCCTGGTCGAGCGGAAGGCGGTTGTCGGTGGGGTGTGCATCAACACCGGTACCATCCCCAGCAAGACTCTGCGGGAGGCGGTGCTCTATCTGTCGGGCTACCGCATGCGCGGGGTCTACGGCGTCTCTTACGCGGTCAAGCAAGACATCACCATGGCCGACCTGCTGTTCCGCACCGATAACGTCATCAGCCATGAGCTGGACGTCATCCGGCATCAGCTCACCCGCAACGGGGTTACCCTACTCAACGCAGAAGCTGTGTTCATGGATCCGCACACGCTGCGGCTGCGTTCCGGCGTGGACAACGCCGAGCGGCAGCTGACCGCCGATAAGTTCGTGATCGCCACCGGCACCAGCGCGACCCGCAGCCCCGATATCGCCTTCGACGGTCGCTGGATCCTGGCCAGCGACGACATCCTCGACCTGGATCAGATTCCGCGTACCATGGCGGTCGTCGGAGCCGGTGTGATCGGCTGTGAGTACGCTTCGATCTTTGCGGCCCTGGGAGTGCGGGTGACGCTGATCGACAAACGCCAGCGGCTGCTGGAGTTCATCGACTCAGAGATCGTCGAGACCTTGATCTACCATCTCCGCCAGAACCGGGTGACCATCCGGCTGGACGAGGAGGTCAGCGCCATCGAGTCGATGCAGACCGAGCTCGGGGAGCGGGTGCGGATCCACCTCACCAGCGGCAAGAAGCTGACCGCCGAGAAGGCGCTCTACAGCATCGGCCGGATGGGGGCGACCGAGGTGCTCAACCTGCAGGCGATCGGAATCCAGCCGGATGGGCGCGGCCGGCTTAAGGTCAATGAGCACTTTCAGACCGAGCTGCCGCATGTCTACGCGGCCGGGGATGTGATCGGCTTCCCGAGCCTGGCCTCGACCTCGCTCGAACAAGGACGGCTGGCCGCCGGTCATGCCTTCGGGTTGAAGGCCAAGAGCGCTCCGGAACTCTTCCCCTACGGGATTTACACCATTCCGGAGATCTCGTTTGTCGGGAAGAACGAGCAGGTGCTGACCGAGGAAGGAGTTCCGTACGAGGTCGGGAAAGCACAGTACCGCGAGAGTGCCCGCGGCCAGATCATCGGAGATAACAGCGGGCTGCTCAAGCTGATCTTCCAGCTCGGGACCCGCAAGCTTTTGGGGGTGCACATCATCGGGGAAGGGGCGAGCGAGCTGATCCACATCGGCCAGGCAGTGCTGGCCTTCGGTGGGACCGTCGATTACTTCATTGATACGGTGTTCAACTATCCGACCCTGGCCGAGTGCTACAAGACTGCCGCCTTCGATGGCATCAACCGGTTGGGTTCGCCGCAGGACACCATCTCGATCCGACCGATGCCGAAGCGCGACCCCGGGCCGTCGGACCCGCGATTCTAAGTGCCATGACCAAGCAATTCTCCTTCAGCGAACTGGCGGTCGGGATCCAGGAGTCGGCCACTATCCGGCTCAACCAACAAGCCGCCCGGCTGCGGGCGGAGGGAAAGCCGATGATCCACCTCGGGATCGGCGAACCGACCAATCGCGCTCCCCAAACCGCGATCGCGGCGGCGGAAAAGCTGCTTGCCGCCGGATCTCTGAAGTACACCGCTACCGCCGGAGTCCCCTCGCTGCGCCAGGCGATCGCGGATTTCATGCTGGCCTCCTATGGCCGGGAAATCCCGCCGGCCAATGTAATCGCCTCCAACGGCTCGAAGCATTCGCTGCTCACGGTCCTGCTTGCAATCGTGAATCCAGGGGAGGAGGTCGTCATCCCGGCCCCGTACTGGGTCACCTTTCCGGAACAGGTAAAGCTGGTGCGAGGCCGGCCGGTCATCGTACTGCCGGAGCCGGGGAGTTTGCTCCCCAGTGCCGAATCGTTGCTCGCGGCGGTGGGCCCACGGACCCGGGCGATTCTGCTCAACAGTCCGAACAACCCTTCCGGGGTGGTTCTGCCCGAGTCCGATCTGGCCACGGTCGTCGAGTTCTGCGAGGCCCGCGGCATCTACCTCATTCTGGACGACATCTATCGCGAGTTGGTGTTCGACGGACTGCGGTTGCCATCGCCCTACGCGTTCACCCGATTCGAGCTCGACGAGAGCCATGTCATTGTGGTGAACGGGGTTTCGAAACTCTACGGGATGACCGGACTGCGGCTCGGCTGGACGGTCGGGCCGCGTGGCCTGGTGGAGGCGATGGACAAGCTGCAAAGTCAGATGACCTCGAATCCATCCATCTTGTCCCAGGCTGCGGCCGAAGGGGCGTTGCGCGGCGATCAGCGGGTGGTGCAGGTACTGCGGGCGACGATCGAGGCCAATCGGGATGCAATGCTGGAGGCCTTGGGCGAGATCGGCGGCCTGCGGATCACCCGCCCGCAGGGCGGCCTGTTCTGCTTCCCAGACTTTTCAGCTCACGGCTCGAGCTCGAAAGAGCTGGCGGAGCGGCTGCTAGAACGGGCGCTGGTGGTGACCGTGCCCGGAGTCGAGTTTGGGATGGACGGCCATTTGCGGCTGAGCTTTGCCGGGGATCGGGAGGAGATCCTAGAGGGCATACGGCGGATTCGCTGGGCCCTCGATCCAGCCTCCCCGAATGAAATCCGATTGGGTGATCGGGTGGCCGTGCGGGACTGGGCCTAGAGGTCGACCGAGAAAGGGAATCAAAGCGATGGATTGGATTGCCGACCCCGAAACCTGGATCGCCCTGCTGACCCTCACCGCGCTGGAGATCGTGCTCGGAATCGACAACATCGTTTTCATTTCCATATTGGCCGGCAAGCTCCCCGGACCCGATCAGAACCGGGCCCGCCAGACCGGTTTGCTGGCGGCCATGGGGACTCGAATTGCCTTGTTGTTTTCGCTGAGCTGGCTGATTGGGCTTACCGCGCCGTTGTTCACGGCCTTCGGCCAGGAGATATCCGGCCGTTCGCTGATCCTGATAACCGGTGGGTTATTCCTACTTGCCAAGAGCACCGTCGAGATCCACGACAAGCTGGAAGGCAAGTCCGGGGCGGGTTCCGCCCGGGTCATCCCCTCCTTTCGGGGCGTCGTGATCCAGATCATGCTCCTGGACATCGTGTTCTCACTTGATTCGGTGCTCACCGCGGTCGGGATGGCCAAGCAGTTGGCGGTGATGGTGGCGGCGGTCGTGGTTGCGGTGCTGATCATGCTGGCTGCCTCCGGGCCGATCAGCCGGTTTGTATCCGAGCGACCGACGGTCAAGATCCTGGCGCTCAGCTTTCTGTTGATGATCGGGGTCTCGCTTATCGCGGAAGGGCTCGATTTTCAAATTCCGAAGGGGTACATCTATTTCGCGATGGCCTTCTCGGTGTTTGTGGAAACGCTCAACCTGCGCCTGCGGGCCCGGGAGGCGCGGCCGATCAAATTGCGGCAGGCCTACGTGGCCGCGAATCCGTCCGGAGAGGGCGAGGGGCCGGCCGAGGCTTAGCCCGGGGGGAGTCGTGGACGGCGGCGGCTAAGCCCGGCGGGAATCAAGACCTACCCGCCGCTCGGCGCCCTTCGAGGTTGTGCCGGCGGGGCTCCTGCGGCAGAATCTCGTCGAGCCTCCAGTGTTGCCCCTGACCCGGCGAACTCTCATAGCCCCCGTACTGCTGCTGGCGATTTGGGCGGCCGGCTGCAGCCTGCTGCCTGGGGCGCCTCCACCGGCGGCACCTACCGCTCCGCCTCCCGCCATTCCAACTGCCGCGGCTGCTCCTACCGAGCTTTCCACTTCAACCGATCCACCCTCCCCGGAGCCAACCGAGACTGAGACGCCCCTGCCTACCTCGACGGCTGCGCCGACTGCCACTGCAACGGCCAGCCCGACCCCGCTTCCCGTCGGATTCGTGCCCGTGCCGGATGTCACCGGCCTGCACTACCGGGACGCCCGCTCGCAGGTGCTGAGCAGCGGGCTGAACTTTGTCTATCACGATGTCTTGGATCTGGGACTGCCGGTCGGCACGATCCTGGCTCAGGACCCGCTGCCAGGAACCGGAGCGCGGCGGGGCTCGCTGGTCAATCTGCTGCGCAGCTTCGTGGCGCCTCCTGGGCTGGTCGGGGAGATCTGCTACCCGCTGCGGCTGATTTCCACCAGCGGCAGACTGCTGTTCTACGTCGACCTCGAAGAACAGCTCGAATACGAGATCCGGACCGACTTCCCCTATGGAGTGACCTCGATCAGCGACACCCAGATGTTCTTGCTCGACTCGTTCGAGAACCAGGGCGGGGGCGAGAACTCGCTGAACTTCCTCGCACCCTATACGGCCCGCTACGTCCTGTCGCTGGGACCCTATTCCATCTCGCAGGACCAGCTCGACCAGAATCCAAGCGGAATCGCCGCCGGCTGCCTGTGGGTGATCCCCATGGAGCAGGAGGCCGCCCGGCCTCAGTCTGAGAAACTGAGAGTGTAGGTCGCCGGCTGGCGGGTGTAGCGGGTGGTCGGCAGGATCACCAGCACCCGCGCCGGCCCGTTCTCACCAATCTCCATCGAGATTTCGGCGGTATTGTTCACCCCGACCGTGAGGTACTCGACCGTGGTCGGCTCGCCGAAGGTGATCCAGGCCAGGCGGTAGGTCTGCGGCAGCACATTCTTCACCCGCACCCACCCCTCGGCCGTCCAGCCCCCGTCGTCTTGTTCGAAATCGGTGGCGTAGCCGATGGCGGGGATGGCAATGTCATCCAGCAGCATTCCTTCCCCGTTGACCCCGGCATCTTCTACGTATTCAAACCTCAGAGTCACCTGCTTGCCGGCGTAAGGCGAGAGATCCACAGTTTCCTCGATCCACGCCGATCCACGGGTGACCCCGGTATAGCCCCACCCAAAGTTTCCGCCGGTCGGATTGCGGTCGGTTCCGTTCGAGGTCCGGATGAATTCCCAGGTCTCGCCATCTTCGGAGGCCAGCAAGTAGACATAGTCCCAGTCGCGCTCGATGTCGTACCAGGTCCAATAGCTGAGGGTGATGGGCGCGCTGACGGCGGTGAAGTCGAAGGAATGGCTCAGCCGCATGTCGGCGTGATCGGCTTTGTTGGACCAGAAGCTGTACTCACCGGAGTGCGGCTGGACATTGAGCAGTTTGACCTCTTCGGCCCCGTCAAATTCGACCGTCCGCTGGCCTGGGCAAATCATCCGAATGTAGTTCGGCGCGAACGGGTTGACCTGCCGCTCTTCTGAACCAGGTTCACACTCGACCAGGGTGACAGTCTGCCGGGCGGGTCGGAAATCCGGGAATCCCCCATAGCCAAACCGCCCATCGAGAACGTCGCCGTCGGACAGGTAGTTCGCGATCGCCCAATCCAGCACCGTGCTCTCCACGCTGACCGGTTCGCCGGTGATCGGGTCGATCAACCCGGCCGCGCTGAAGACCGCATCGATTCCCTCCAAGCCGTTGCCAGGATGTGCGACCAGGGCCTTGGTGAGCTCGGGCCCAAAACGCTGATAGAAATACAAGGTGAACAGTGAGGCCGCCCCATAGTTCGCGATGGCGGAATCTTCCGAATTGGGCCAATCGTTGAGCGAAGCGACCGGGTCGTCGGTGTAAACCGTGTGAAACCCGGCGGTGCCGAGCCGATTGAGGTGGACCGCCAACTCCGCGAAGCCCTCGTTGAGCCAGAGCACTTCATCAATATCGACGTTCCAGTGAATCATGTGTTGGAACTCGTGGGCCAGCACGCCGTAAGTGAATTCATCCGCAAGATCCACATTATCGGCGTTGAAAACAAACATCTCATGGGCATTCGAGGTATCCCGGACCAACGGGTGAAGCGAATCGACCGACGAGAAATAGCCCGCGATCTCGATCCCCAATCTGCGGGCATACAAGACATAAATGTGCGGGTCGCCGTCAATCCCCGGGGACCACTCACTGCCGAAAAACGATCGATTAGTGGGATAGATGCCATTCTCAAATCGATCGGCCAGGGTCTCCAGGTCGGCTTGTTCATACTGAACCTCGTCCTGGACCCAAAAGTAGGCGTGCTCCGTTGCGTAAACCAATGTTGCCGCCACCTGGACCTGCTCGTCTTCGCCGTTGGTGATCCAGAAGGTGTCGCGGGCGCCGACTTGCCTCGGCGCGGCCGGCGGCTCCAGAGTTGCGGGAATGTCCTGGGTCACACCGCTCAGCCGGCGGGCCAAGTCCTCAGGATCGGCCATGGGGATCGCCACCGATCGGAGGGTGTCAAGCGTCTCGCGATCGACGAAGATCGGTTCGACGGTTGGGCTGGGAACAATGGTCGGTGCGGGCGGAGAGGTTGGAACGCCGGTCGGCCGCGGGGTTGGGCTCGCGGGGACTTCGGGCTGCGGGCTGCAGGCCGCGAGCGCGCCAAGGGCGAGCAGGCTGGCAAAGATCGAGCGGTTCATACGAACCTCCATTCGCTAGAGTGGCCAGAATACCGGGAGCACGAGCAGCACAACGGCAAGAATGACTGCCGTCAGCGGGATTCCGACTTTGAGAAAATCGCTGAATCGGTAGCCCCCTGGCCCCATCACCAGGCTGTTGGCTGGGTGCGAAACCGGGTTGAATGAGCAGCCCGCGGCAGAGACGGCGACCACCATGGTCATTGCATAGGGCGAGATGTGCATGGCCGCAGCCGTACTGATGGCGATGGGGACGATGAGCACTACGACCGCCGGGGTGGGCATGACCTGAGTGATCAGGGCCGTAAAGAGGAACAGCCCGGTCAAAACTCCCAGGGGCCCGGGCGACCCGACTACCGCCACCAGCCGATCTGCCAGGTAAGCTGCTGCGCCGGTCTGCTGCATGGCGATCCCAAGCGGCAACATCCCGGCAATCAAAAATACCGCCCGCCACTCGATGTCCCGATAGGCTTCCTCCATCGTGAGGCACCCGAGCAGCACCATCAAAGCTGCACCGACAATCGCCGCGATCGCGATCGGGATCCATCCCAGGATGACTGGCGCAAACACCCCGAGCATCACCAGCGCGGCGACCGGCGCCTTGCCAAGCCGCGGCGGCTCCTGGGCCTCTTCGGTCAGCACCAGGAAGTCAGGCTCTCTGCCCAGAACTTTGAGCTTCTGTCGCGAGCCGTAGAGCAGCAGCGCGCCACCGAATCGGAGAGGGATGTCACGCAAGTTCGAGCGGCGAGGGGTCCCGCTGTGCCAGATGGCCAGTACGCTCAAGCCGTACTTCTCCCGGAAGTGCAGCTCACGCAATGTCTTGCCATCCAGAGTCGATTGGGGCGAAAGCACCACGCCGGCCAGCCCCACCAGGTCCGATTCCAGCTGGGTCAAGTCGATCGGCGACTCCCGATCCACGATCAGCTCCCGCAACCCGCGCAGCAGTTCCAGGTCCTCCGGCCGACCTTCCACCAGCAATTGATCCCCCGCCTCTAACCGGTCTTCCGGGTGCGGTGCGAGCTGGGTCTTCCCGTTTCGCCTGATTCCCAATACCGAGAGGCCAAAAGCGTCTCCCAATCGGCTCTCGGCTAAGGTCCGGCCCGCCAGGATGGACTCGGGAGGGATGACAAGCGATAGCAGCGTCTCGAGCAGCCGATATCCCTTCTCAACCTCCGGAGGCGAAAGCTGGGAGACAGTGACGAAGTCTGGCAGCTCAGCCAGGAACTTCAGCTGCACTTGGGTCGCGTGAATCAGTAGGGCATCTCCGACATAGAGCGGACGCTCCTGCAAATCGGATCTTCGGAGCTGCCCATCGTGACGAATGGCCAGAATGTTCACCCCGAATTGATGACGGAAACCGATCTGCGCCAGGGTTTGCCCGACCAGCGCCGAGTTGGCCGCGACCTGAACTTCGGCAAACTCGGCCTCGGCCGACACGAGCTCGGTCAGGTCTACCGGCCGATCGTCCAGCTGCAAGTTATCCCGCGCTTGCAGCTCCTCCAATTGGGAGAGCAGCCCCTCGACGATCAATTGATCGCCCCCCCGCATTACCGTACTTGGACCGGGAGCCAGCAGTCGATCCTGGGGGCGCAGGATCGCCAACACGTTCAATCCCAACGCGGCGCCCAGTCGGCTTGCTGCGAGCGTGTGGCCGGACAGCGATGAGTCGGCTGGCAGGCGCAGGATCGCCATCCGCTCCCGATAGCCGAAGATCTGACCGAGGTCGGCCCGGGCCGATTCCTTGGTGATATCTCGCTCGGGCAACAAATGCCTTCCGATCAACACCATGAACAAAACTCCGGCCAGCAGCACTGCCACGCCGACCGGTGTGTAGTCGAAGAACTCAAAGCGGGTCAGCCCGTAATCGGCCAGGACGTCATTGACCAGGATGTTTGGCGGAGTCCCAATCAATGTAGTCACCCCGCCCAGCAGCGCCCCGAAGGCCAAAGGCATCAGGAGCCGAGACGGATTGCGTCCGGTTCGCCGGGCAAGATCCATGACGACCGGCAGCAATAGGGCGGCAACTGCCACGTTGTTCAAGACCGATGACATCAGCCCGGCGGTGAGCATGATTGCGGCGACCAGCCGGGCCTCCCCTCGGCCGGCCACCCTCAGCACCTGGCGCCCGATAAGATTTGCGATGCCGGTGCGGGTTAGGCCACCGCTCAAGATGAATACCGCCCATACCGTAACCACTGCCGGGCTGCTGAAACCAGAAAGGGCCTGGACCGGATCGACCAGGTTGGTCAGCGCCAGGCTGCCCAGCACGAGCAATGCCACGACGTCCATCCGGACCTTCTCGCTGACCAGCAAAACAATCGCGCCGATCAGGATGACCAGCACCAGGCCCATTTCAGGCGTCACGCCATTCGCCTCGCTTGGAGCGGTAGCTGGATTGGGATTCGAGGGAGGCTCGAGCCTGCGGGTGGAGGTTCTGGGGGGTGGGTTCTGCCAGGGCGGCCGGCACGATCCAATCGAGTTAAGCGGCAGCCATGTGCTCGGCGAGCAGTCGCCTGGCGGTCTCGACCACCTGATGGGTGACCGCTCGGGCGTCTTCGCCGATCGCCCGAATTGGCCGGCCGAAGCTCAGGCGGGCTGATACTGCGGGTGCGAGCGGCGACACCATCTGCTGGAGAATCTGGATTATCTCAGCCAGCTTCTGGCGCTCCCGCGGCTCGTTGCGCAGGCGGGTCACCGGATTGCGCCAGCTTCGGCGGGCGATCACACCACTCACAATCGCCGGGACCACCTTGGCCTGCGGTACCGCCCGGGCGATGATCCCCAGGCTGGTCGACCACTCGGCCAGAGATTCGTCCGCGCCGGGCAGCAATTCGGGATCCGGCTCAACGACCCCGCGCGGAAAGATCAGTAGCGAGCCTCCCTCCCGAAGATGCCGGATGGACGAGCGAACAACTTCCATCCGCTGATGGGAGTTTTCATGCGCGGTGTAAATGAAGTGCCGGGCAGAGTTCGGCAGTCCCCGGAGGAAGGGTAACGAGCTGACCACGACCTTCAGATCCGTCCGCGGCAGGCTGGCTGCGATCGCCAACACATCGGCCGCCCCCGGGTGGTTGGCCGCCACCAGCAGAGGCCCCTTGCGCGGGATCGATTCGCCGCCATCGACCTCGAGCCGGGTGATGAACCGCGAGAGCACGACGCGGGCGGCCTCCGGGAAGCTGCCCTGTCCGGCGGCCTGATCGAAGCGATCCACGATCTCAACAAAGCGCCGGACGGGCGCCCAGACCAGCGGCCTCAACACATGCCGCAGGCGGGTGTCCGGCGTGAGCCCCAAGGCGGTGTAGATCTCCTCGGTGATCGCCCGTCTCAATTCGCGCAAGTTGGCACGGGTAAACGGGCTGGAGCCGGAGATGGTTGCAACTTGTCTCATATCAGCACTAGGACTCCATTATAGTCTGATGCAGAATACTCCCCAGCAGCACGGAGGAATCATGCAGATCGACCTGACAGACCAAGTGGCGGTGGTCACCGGCGCCTCGCGCGGGATTGGCAAGGCGATCGCGGCGGGGTTGGCGGCCGCCGGAGCGAAGGTGGTGCTTGCCAGCCGCAAACAAGCGGGAGTCGATCTGGCGGCCGCCGAAATCACGGCCGCCGGAGGAACGGCGCTGGCAATCGCTGCGCATGTCGGTGAGGAACAGGCGGTGGAGGACCTGGTGGAAAAGAGCATCGCGGCGTTCGGGCGGATCGATATCGCGGTCAGCAACGCCGGAACCAACCCGCACTTTGGGCCGACGCTGGCGGCGACCATCGCCTTGTGGGATAAGATCATGGAGGTCAACCTGCGCGGAGCCTTCTTGCTCAGCCGGGCGGTGGCCCCGATTATGGAGCGCCAGGGCGGCGGGCGGATCATCCTAATGTCCTCTATCGCCGGAATCCGCCCTGCCAAAGACCTGGGTATCTACAGCGTATCTAAGGCCGGGCTCAACATGCTGACCCGGGTGCTGGCCCACGAGCTTGGCCCGGCCAAAATCCGGGTGAACGCGATTGCCCCGGGTACGATCAACACCCGTTTCAGCCAGGTGCTGGTCGAATCACCGGAGATCGTCGAGCGGATCGTTTCCCACACCCCGCTCGGTTACGTTGGCCAGCCCCAGGACGTCGTCGGTACCGCTCTGTTCCTTGCCTCGAACTTAGCGGACTATGTGAACGGGGCCGTGATCACCGTGGACGGAGGCGCTAGCTCGTATGGCGAGCTGGCATAGCGGCTCCCGATTGGGACAGTGCTACTTCCAAGCCCCCAGGATCACAGCCATGACCACGATCACCAACAGGTGGTTGCCGTTCTCGACCAGCCACAGACTGATTTTGCGGCCGGCGAAGGCGAAGTTGGCCGCGCTGGTGGCCGCCACGAAGCTCACCCAGATGATGAACGCCAGCTGAAGCGCGCTACCGACCGACGGGCCGCCGACAATATTCAGCAGGGCCGCCAGGATGTAGGCCTCGAGCAAGGCGGCCACGAAGGCGATCAGGAAGCGGGCGGGCGATTGGCCGGCCACTTCCTCCCGAGTCTTTCCGATCCCAGCCAGCCACATCTTTTCAAAGAGCGGTGGCGAGAACCAGACAAATCCCACCACCAAAGCCGCCAAAGCACTGACGACCACCGCAAGAACATTGATGTTTCCGAATTCCATGGTTTATTCCTCCTCAATTGGTTTTAGTCGCCTTGCAAAACCCTCAAGTATGGGCGCAGTCGCGCCTCACTCGCCAATAACCGGTTCGAGTACCGACCAGGTCCGGGCCCCGTTGGTTGTGCGCACCAAGGCGATCGCCTGCTCGGATCGGGCCACCGCCCAGCCCAGTTCTCCGCTCACAAAGCTGAACTGTCCATCCCAGTTGACCGTCTTGATCAGCCTCCAGGTTTGCCCCCCGTTTTCCGTCTTGTGTATCTGGCGGGAGAGCGCCCAGCCGGTCGTGTCGTTGAGCAGCAGGAGGGCGCCGCCCGGATAGGCACTGATCCTCCAGGTCTGGCCGGCGTCGTCGGTCGAGTACAGGAAACTCACCAAGCCACCCGATTGGCGCCGACATTCGACGACCAACGCGCCTTGAGTTGCCGAGCGCAGGTTCGGCGAGTGGGTGCGGCAGAGCAAGTAGGTCTCGACAAAGGGGCCTTGGCCGGCCGGTGGGCTGAGCTCCAGCTGCTGCCAGGTGCTTCCTCCATCGGAGGTCTGGTCGACGAAGACCCCCCCTGCCAGCTCGAACGGGCATTCGTTGGTCATCCAGCCGACGGCCGGGTCAACAAAAGCGATCGCGGTCTTGTCACAAGCCGACAGGGTGTCCGGGGGTGTTTGGATCGCATCCCAGGTGAGCCCGCTGTCCGTGGTCCGGAGCAAGGTGTATCCGCGCTGCCCCGCGCCGACCGCGAATGCAACCAGAATCCATCCGTGGTCCTCATCCACAAACCGCACTATCGGCCCGCCCTCGTTGATATCCATCGGCGCCCGAATGGTGGAGGTCAGCCAATTGGATCCATCGGTGGTCCACCACCCGCTCAAGCCATCCAGAGTCTCCGGTCCCCCCACGAATTGCTCCGGGAAGTAGACGACCCATGCCAGGTAGGGATCCAAGAAGTACCCGGAGGCCGACCGCTTGGCCTCCCCTGGAGCGGTGGACCGCTCCGGCGGGGTTACATCGATCCAGGTCGCACCACCGTCTTGGGTACGGAGTACATGGGGCTCAGTTTCGGTGAACGCCCACCCCAGGGCGTCGGTCAGCATGTGAATCTCGCTCAGGACCACCGGGCTGCCGGGGACGAACCGGGCGATCGTCTCGAACTCCGGCGTGGTGGTGGCTGCCACCGCCTGCGGCGCGGTCAGCCCCCAGAGCCGGACCGTGCCGTCGAGCGATCCGGAAGCGAGCCGGGTTCCGTCCGGCGAGAAGGCCACGCTGATCACCGGACCGGTGTGGCCCTCCAGGCTGGTTAGCAGAGCCCCATCCTCCACGTTCCAGACTCGGACGGTCTGATCCGATCCGGCGGAGGCCAGCAGCAGACCGTCCGCGGAAAAGGCGACCCGGCCGACCGATCCGACATGTCCGACCAGGGTGTGGAGCAGTGTTCCGGTCCCGGCCGCCCACAGGCGGACGGTTCCGTCCGCCGACGCCACCGCCAAGGTGACGCCATCCGGTGAGAACGCCACCCAGCGGACTCCGACCGATTCGCTCGTCAATCCCAATATCTCAGCTCCGTCACTCACCCGCCACAGCCGAACCGTGCCGTCGAGCGATCCTGAGGCGAGGATTTCCCCGTCCGGGGAAAAGCCGACGCTGGTAACCGGCTGAGTGTGGCCGAGCAAGGCACTCGACTCGGTACCCAGGTCAACCCACCAAAATCGGACGGTCGTGTCGTCCGAGCCGGAGGCGGCCAGCAATCCATTGGGTGCAACTGCAACGCTGTTGATCCAGTCGGTGTGGCCGGTCATCGTGTGCAGCCGGGTGCCGCCGGCCAAATCCCAGATCGTTACAGTGTCCTGCTCGGACTCAGGCAAGTCCCGGCCGCCGGTGACCAAGCGGTCGCCGTCGGACGAGAAGCCGAGGCTGAGCGGGGTCACGTCGCTGTCGAAGCGCTGCTGCTTGACGAGGGTCGCGACCTCAAAGATGCCGACTCCGTGAATGGTGGTCAGGGCCAGGCTGAGCCCATCCGGGGCCCAGGCCAGTTCGCCGGTCAGATCACCTTCGAGAACCCCGATCTGAAATAGGCCACCCGCACTGTCCGGTGCGATCGTGCCGGCTGCTCCCAGTTGAGTTGGAACGGCAGTTGGGGGGGATATAGAGGGGGGAGGGGTGGGAGCCTCGACCGGGAAGGGCGTGGGGGCAGAATCCGGCAGCAGCTGGCATGCCGTCGCACCGATCAGGATCAGCCCGGCGCTGAGCCGTATTGAGATCCGCATCTGGGCCGGTTCAGCCCTCCTTATCGCGGGCAGATTCTATACCCATGCAGCCGATAGAACATCGATCCCTCGATTCGGGCCAAGAACTCCGGAAATTTTCTGCGCGGTCCGAGATCTTTCTGGCTACGAAGGTCTGGACCGATCATCTCGCCTACCCTGAAGTGCTCCGGGCAGCCCACGGCAGTCTGAAGCGGCTGGGGGTTGATCAGATTGACCTGTACCTCGTGCACTGGCCCAGGGCGAGGATGCCGGTTGCCGAAACCATGCGGGCGATGGATGAGTTGGTCGAGGCAGGACAGATCGGCCGGGCCGGCGTCAGCAATTTCAGCGTGGAGCAGTTCGTGCAGGCCCAGTCCGCTTCTTCTGTGAAACTCTTCACAAACCAGGTTCCGTTCGCGATCGGCGGTTCGGACCGCGAAATGCTCGCCATCCCCAAGTCTGCCAGCCCCGAGCGGCAGCGCGAGAACCTGGGAGTATTAGACTTCGAGCTATCAGCGGACGAGATGGTGGAACTGGGCCGGACTTAGGACCGGCCGGAGTTGGAACGGCAAGTTGATGAAAAGAGCCCCCGGGCGTACGGTCGGCGGCGAATGACCACAAGAAGGGACCGGGTCGGAAGATGGAGGAGCCGAGACCGGACCAAACTGGAATCTACGCTGCGCTGGAACTTACGCATCGCCTTGTTGGGGCTGACCCATCCGGCCTCTTTGGCCGCGATTGGCCTCTTGCTATTGAATGACCACGTATTGAAACGTGCCTACCCGTCTGCCCTTACCGGAAAGTTGAGCGACTTTGCTGGTCTTTTCTTCTTCCCTTATCTGATCGTAGCGGTGCTCTCGATGGCTGGGATGGCCTTGAGGCCGCTCGGCACAGGCAGGTCCAGGACGGCGGGGCTGATCCAGCCGGCTCTCTCTAGCCTCGGGGCGGTGGCCATCGCGGGAAGCGCCCTCACCTTCTCGCTGATCAAGCTTTATCCGGGTATCGGAGGGTGGGTTTCCAACCTTTCCGGAAACGTACTCGGCCTCCCGATTCAGATCGTTTCCGATCCGACTGACCTCCTGGCAGTGATCGTGCTCTGGCCGTGCCGCCGGCTCTGGCTCTTAGTGGGTTGCTCGAGGAGACGACCTCTGCGCCGGCGCTCAATCGCGGCATTGGGATTGGCCTCCCTAGCCACGCTCGCGACGTCTGTCCCTCCGCAGCCAGTGGTCATCACCCATTTAGTCAGCGCCGGGAGCGATGTCTACGCGCTTGCGAACGACGAGGGGCAGGTCTTCGACGCGTTTGTAAGCACAGACCAGGGCGAGAACTGGGAGGGTTCCGATCCACCGGCGCCAGTTGTCGAGGCCGGTGAGCGGCCAGTTCGTTATCCGAAGATAGCATGTGTGCCCGACCTGGAACAGATCTGCTACCGAGTTACGGGGAAAAGCCAGTTAGAGGCCTCTACGGATGCCGGGGCCTCCTGGAACACTGTCTGGTCGATTCCTGCCTCCCGCCAAAGCTTCATGCGGCGCATGGTTAGAGGTTCGATGCTA
>CAYHSI010000009.1:0-22120 GCA_964359225.1 uncultured Anaerolineaceae bacterium | reverse complement strand
TTGGCAAGCCAAGACCCGAGCGGCGGACCGTGCCCCCAGGCAGCGAGGCCAAGTGGCTGCGGGTACGGGTGACCGATTTGAAATCCGGTCGCACCTCGGTGAACGTGAACCTGGCGATGAGCCTGGTGAACGTGGGCTTGAAGCTTGGGGCGCAGTTTGTCCCGGATACCGAAGGTATCGATTTCCGACAGGTCCAGGAAGCACTGCGGGCCGGGTTGACCGGAAAGATTGTGGACGTGGAGGATGTGGACGAGGGCCAACGGGTTGAGATCTATGTGGAATAGAGGGTGAGTGCTGCGATGCACCGAGGGAGGAGAACGTGGAACGGATAGTGCTGCGGATTGCGATCAACGCGGTGGCGATTTACGCCGCGGTGGGGACCGGATGGATCCCGGGTATCGAAGCCCAGAACAGCGCCTGGTGGGCGTTCGCGATCCTGGGATTGATCTTTGCCCCAGTCAACCTGCTGGTGCGGCCGCTGTTGAAGCTGCTGACCTGCCCCCTAATCCTGCTGACCCTGGGATTGTTCACCCTGGTGATCAACGGGGTGCTATTCTGGTTGACCGGCTCGATCGGCCAGGTGTTTGATATCGGCTATAGCTTCTCGGCGGGTGGTCAGGGCGTGCTGGCCGCGTTCCTGGGTGGGCTGGTGGTGGGGGTGGTGAACACGGTGCTCACCCTCGCCTTCCGGGACGAATTGAAGACCCGCAGAACGTAGCGAATGACACTTATGTCGCATATGGGCTGAAATGTCGCTATGCTATACTTCGCCAGCATGAGCGACCTCACTCATCTGGGTCCCCCGGAGTGTGAGGAGGAATTCCCCACTTCGCCTTTCAAAAAGCCCTCATTTCCCCAGGATTGAAGTCCCCGCTGTGAGTGCTGAGACCACCTTGACCGAGCGAGCGCGCACCTCTCTCGAGCTGCTCTACCGGATCAGCCGAGAGCTGGCCGCGAATCTCGATCTGGGGGACCTGCTCGAACGGATCCTTCAGCTCACCATGGAAAACGTGGGCGCCCTGAGCGGTAGCATCCTGGTCTTGGACGAGCAAGGCCAGGTCACCGAAGGGGCGTTGGCCTACGACGGAAAGGCCCATGACCACACCGCCGAGCGGCTGGTCGAGACCTTCAAGCGTGGCCTCGCTGGCTGGGTGGTCGAAAACAAGGAAGCCGTCCTGGTCGGCAGCACCCAGGAGGACCCGCGCTGGCTGCGGCGAGCGCCCGACGAGGGGGACGGGGAATCGAAGGCGGCCATCAGTGCGCCGCTTATCGTGGGCGATCGGGTCGTTGGAGTAGTGACGCTCGTTCATCCTGACACCGACCATTTCAATGAGGATGATCTAGACCTGCTGCGGGCGATTGCCGATCAGGCAGGGATCGCGGTGGAAAACGCCCGCCTGTTCCGGGCCGAGCAGCAGCGTCGCAGTCTGGCCTCCACCTTGCAGGAGATTGCCCGGATCATCAATTCAGCTCTGGATCCCGGGCTGGTCTTCGATCAGGTATTGAGGCAGCTCAAGCGGGTGATCGACTATGACAGCGCCAGCATCTTTGTGGTGGAGGACGATTCGCTGCGCTTGGTGGCAGCCGAGGGCCTGGACAACAAGCAATCTCTGATCGGACAAATCCTGGTCGAGGATCCTCAGGTCTTGGCTTGGAAGGTGCTCGCCGGGCGGAAGCCGATGCTCTCGGCAGACGTCCAGGCAGATCCGGGGTGGGTCAAGACCGACTACTTCCCGGGGGACGAACGGATCCGAGGCTGGATTGGAGCGCCCCTGGTGCTCCGCGAGAAGGCGGTCGGGGTACTCTCGGTGGACAGCCACCGGGTCGGCGCATTCAATCAGAGCCACGTCGACCTGGTTTCCGCCTTCGCGGACCACGCCGCCACTGCGGTCGCCAACGCCCAGCTCTTTGCCGACAGCCAGCGTCAGCTGGAGGCCACCCGGGCCCTGGCCGAGACCGCTCGGGCCGTGACCTCCACCTTGAAGTTGGACGAGGTGCTGCAGCGGATCCTCTCGGAGACGGTTCGTTCGTTGAATTGTGAGGGGGCCTCGGTTGCGCTCGTCGACGAGGACTCCGGCGAACTCGAATTCCGCAATGCTCTTGGGGGAGCCGCGGAAGCCATCACCGGGCTACGCCTAAAGAAGGGCGAAGGGATTGCGGGCTGGGTCGCCGAACATGGCGAATCGCTGGTCGTTCCAGATGTCAGTGCCGACCCTCGCTTCTTCTCCGGAGCCGACCAGCAGGCCGGCTTTGAGACCCGCAATATCGCGGCGGTCCCCATCCGGGTCCAGCGCAAGATCATCGGCGTGCTCGAAGCGATCAACCCGCGCAGTGCGGAATTCTCGCCGCTTCAGATGGAGCTGCTGCGCGGCATCTCCGGCCTTGCGGGAACCGCGATCGCCCATGCCCAGCTCTTCAGCGAGACCCAGGCCGCCCGCCTCCGCTATGCTGGGCTGTTCGAAGACAGCGTCGACCCGATTCTGATCAGCGACCTGGAGGGTCGGATTACCGATGCGAACCACCGGGCCGAAGCGTTCCTCGGATACACCAGCGCCGAGCTGCTGGGGGTGGCAGTCTCGGACTTGCATGAGCCGGATGCCCAACGGCTGCCGCCCAACCTGGGCCAGCTCGAGCTCGGTCAATCTATCTCCTACCAGTCGAACGCCAAGACCAAGCTGGGGCAAAGCGGCCCGGTTGAGCTCTACGTCAAGCGGATCGACATCGAGCGCCGGCCGTATCTACAATGGATCCTGCGAGACATCTCCGAGCGATTGGCGCTCGACGAGCTGCGCTCGGATCTGACCTCGATGATCTTTCACGATCTGCGCTCGCCGCTGGGAAATGTGCTCTCCAGCCTGGAAGTACTGAAGGGTTCGGTGCCGGCGGATGACGAGGCTATGCAATCCGTGTTGGCGATCGCCCTCCGTTCGGGGCGCCGACTATCCCGCCTGATCGACCAGCTGCTGGATCTCGAGCAGCTGGAGGCGGGCCAGGCCGTGCTCCACAAATCGAAGGGCTCACTGAGTGCGTTGATTATTGAGGCGGTGGAGGAGATCCATCCGGTCGCCGAGGGCAAAGGGCATGTGTTAAGTTTCGACCTAGGCGCCGGCGACCTGCCTTTGGTCGAATTGGACTCGGACATGATCCGCCGGGTGCTGATCAACCTGCTGGAAAACGCCGTCAAGTACTCGCGCTCAGAAGGCCAAATCAGTGTTGCGCTGGAGCGCCAGGATGGGTCCTTGAGAGTGCGAGTCAGCGACAACGGCCCTGGCATCCCGGCCGACGATCAGGAGCGGATCTTCCAGAAATTCGCCCGAGTGAATCGTGGGGGACGCCCGAAAGGGCTTGGACTCGGGCTGGCTTTTTGCCGGCTGGCGATTCAGGCTCACGGGGGTCGGATCTGGGTGGAGAGCTCGATGGGCAAGGGATCCAGCTTTTTTTTCACCCTGCCGGTCTAGCGAGCATCGTGCGCAAGCTGCGTTCCGGCGTGCTGCTGGCCACCAAATACCAAGGCGTAATCGCCGGGGCAGTGCCCTCCTCCAGGGGGCTGCTCCTGGTGGATTGTCCGTTGCGGACCGACGATGGGCGCGATTGGGCCGCCGACCTGGCTTCCCACGGTCGATCACGCTACCTGGCGCTGCTGGACCATCATCCAGACCGAGCACTGGGCGCCCGGGTGTTCGAGCTGCCGATCGTGGCTCACGAAGCGACGCTGCAGATCATGCGCGGCTGGCCGGACGCCTTCAAGGGCAACGCCCGGCCGATCGGCGCCGAAGCCGACCGGCTGAAGCGAGTCACCGGCGTTAGCAAGGCCGTACCGGATCTCTCGTTCTCCGCCGAACTGACCCTGCACCTCGGGGACCGGGAGGTGCTGTTTTGGCACCGGCCTGGGCCAACCGCTGGTTCCATGTGGGTAATCCTGCCGGATGCCGAAATCGCCTTCATCGGTGACACGGTGACCGTTGCAGAGCCTCCGTACGTTGGCGAGGCGGACCTCAAGAGCTGGTTGGACTCGCTGGACGAATTGCGCAGCAACGCCTTCAGCTCGTTTCTGCTGATTTCAGGACGAGACGGGATCGTCGAACGCGAGGCGGTTACCGAAATGGCCCGCTTCCTGCGCAAGGTCCAGCTGCGGCTGAAACGCCTGAGCGGCCGGCCCGAGAGCGCGGCCCGAGTGGCGAAGGGGCTGATCCGGTCGTACCGGATCCCAAGCACCCGGCGCGACCAGGTTCTCCTTCGCCTGCAATCCGGGCTGCGTGGCCTGTATTCCCGGCTCCACGCCTCAAAAGCCTGATCCGGCGAATCCGTTCCAATCCAAGTCATGTCTACCGAATTTAAGGAATTGGCGCGGGCGGCCGAGTCGCTGTTCGGGGTGCGGCTCTCTGACGGGCAGCTGCACGCCTTCAGCCTCTATGCCCGCGAGCTGCTGGCTTGGAATCAGCGGTTCAATCTGACCGCGATCACCGAGTCCGACGAAATTGAAGTTAAGCATTTTCTGGACTCCTTGAGCTGCCTGTTGGCACTCAAACCCCGGGCTGGGGATAAGCTGGTCGATGTGGGAAGCGGAGCCGGATTTCCGGGGATTCCACTGAAGATCGCCTGTCCGCAGATCCGGGTTGTCTTGGTGGAGTCGATCGGCAAGAAGGCCGAGTTCTGCCGTCATATCGTCCAGCTGCTCGGACTGGAGGGGGCACAGGTAATCCAGGCCCGGGCCGAGCAGCTCGGTCGAGATCCCGAGTATCGCGGCCGCCATGATTGGGCGGTGGCCCGGGCGGTCGCCCGATTACCCGTGCTGCTCGAATATCTACT
Source organism: uncultured Anaerolineaceae bacterium (assembly GCA_964359225.1). Taxonomy (GTDB): domain Bacteria; phylum Chloroflexota; class Anaerolineae; order Anaerolineales; family E44-bin32; genus JADFRG01. Next base: position 17,311 of record CAYHSI010000009.1, on the reverse strand, counting down.
TCCGCTGTTGCGGGTAGGTGGGGTGGCGATCGCTCAGAAGGGAGAGAGCGGGCCGGCGGAGGCGACACAGGCCCAGCCGGCGCTCGCGATCCTGGGCGGCGAGCTGAAGCGAGTGGTCCCGGTCGAACTCCCGGGGGCCAGCGAGACTCGCTACCTGATCGTGGTTAACAAGATCAACGAGACGCCGGCGAAATATCCGCGGCGGCCCGGGATCGCCGCCAAACGCCCGATCAAGGGTTGAGGCTCCCGCTTCGAACCTTCCACACGGTTGAGCGAGCCAGGAACTCGCCGGTGAACATCTCCGCATCTGCCGCGGTGAGCAGGGCCTGGGGTGCGGCGGCGAGCCGCTCCAGCAGATCTGACCTCCGCTGAGGGTCGAGTTCGGCAAGCACCTCATCTAGAAGCAGGACCGGGTACTCGCCCGTTCGCTGAACCAGCCACTCCGCTTCAGCCAACTTGAGCGACAGCATGGCGGTGCGATTCTGACCGCGCGAGCCGTATTGGCGCAGGTCCAAGCCGTTAACCGTCAAGGATAGGTCGTCGCGCTGGGGTCCGGTCAGGGTCATCCCCCGGCCGAGCTCCTCCGAGCGGAGCCGTTCCAGCTCGGCCGCCAATCCGCGCCGGAGTGGCTCGGTTTGCCAGCGATCTTCCGGGTCCGTTAAACCCGGATCGAACGATGGCTGATACTCAAGCATGAGCATCTCCACACCCGCGGTGAGTGCGGTGTGGATGGGTCCGGCCAGCCGATTGAGCTCGGCAAGGGCGGACGCCCGGCGGCTCATCAGCGAACCCCCGCTGTCGGCCAGCCTCTGATCCCAGAAGGCGAGCTGTCCCGAACTGCCTCGTCGCTCTTGAAGTTGTTTCAACAAGGCGTTGCGCTGGGTGAGCACCTTTCCATATTCCAGCAGTTCGCCGGCATAGTTGGGATCGGCCTGCGATAGGGTCGCATCCAGCTGCTGCCGCCTGCCTGCGGGCGGGCCTTCCACCAGCTCGACATCCTGCGGCAAGAACAAGACCGCATTGAATCGTCCATGCAGATCGGTCGCTCGCTTCTTGACTCCGTTCAGCAAGACTTCCTTGCGCAGCCGGCCCTCACCGTTGGCCGCCGGCTCGAGGATCAGCCGGATCTCGATCCGTTCCGTTCGATCCCCGCGCTCGATTAAGCCGACCAGCCGAGCGATCGGAGGTTGGGCCCCGAGCTGGATGAGTTGACGATCGTTCGCGGTGTGCGGGGACCAGGCCCCGACCAGATAGTAGATTGCTTCCAAGAAGCTGGTCTTGCCCTGGGCATTGGCGCCGACTAAGAGGGTGGAGCCGGCGGGGATCTCGGTCTGCAGGCTGGTGAAGCTACGGAAATTGGTCAGCGCGAGGTGCACCAGCCGCATGGGGGTCGCATTCTAGCATGGGAGCTGTGTGGCGAATTCGCCGCGAGCGAGGCACAATCGCGGCGGATGCCGGATCTCCAGAATGCGAGCTAGCGCCAAGAAAACTCTCTCGAATCCCTGGGTTCAGGCGGCGATCCTCGCCGCGCTGGCGCTGGGGGTGTACCTGCGCACCCTGGCGCCGACCGTCATGTGGTACGACATGGGCGAGTTCGCCACCGCGGCCTATGTGCTGGGCATTGCGCATAACACCGGCTATCCGCTGCTCATGCTGCTCGGGAAACTATTCACCTATCTCCCGCTTGGAGACATCGCGTATCGGGTGAACCTGCTGTCGGCTGTCTGTGCCGCGCTGACAGTGATGGTCCTCTATTGGATCGTATTCGAGCTGACCGCCCGCCGGACGGCTGCCGCCCTCGCCGCGCTGACCCTGGCCTTCACGTCGACGCTGTGGTCAAACGCCACCTGGGCTACCTCCTACGACCTGAATGCCCTCCTTACAATCCTGATCCTGTGGCTCTTACTCCGCTGGCGGGAAACTTCGCGAGCGGGGTATCTGCAAGCCGCGGCCCTGACCTTTGGTCTCAGCCTCGGCAATCACCGGCTGATTCTCACGGTCGCCCTGGCGGCTGCCTACTTGATCTGGCGCGAGCGCCGCCAGGGGAGATGGAGCGGTCGGGCGGTCAGCCTGGCCCTGCTTTTTCTGGCCGGCTTCTCGGTGAATCTCTACTTGCCGCTCCGGGCCGCACAACAGGCACCGGTCCTGTGGGCGGACGCCTCCGACCTGCAAACCTTCCTGACGATGATCGTCAGTGGATACGCCGGCAACTTCATCAACCCCTTTGAATCGGTCGGCGGTCTGCGATCGGTGCTTCTGGTACTGACCATCTTCCCGGTATATGAGTTCACGCTGGTCGGGCTGATCCTGGCCGGCGTCGGCGCCTGGAGGTTGTTTCACCTGGACCGCGATTTCCTCATCGCCGGCGCGCTGATCGTCTTGGCCGCCGGCGTGATGGTGTCGATCTACGGGATCCACAACATCTTCAACTACTTCCAACCGATCTACCTGGTGCTGGCGATCTGGTTCGGGGTGGGGGTGCAGCAGACCCTGCTGGCTGCCGGAGAATGGGTTGGGGCCAGGACGGGCGATCGGCTGAAACTGCTGACACCCCAACGCCGGGAGTTGCTGGCGACTGCCCTGCTCGCCGGCCTCCCGCTGGTCTTGTTCGGCCGCAACTTCAACATCGTCGATCGGAGCCAGCATCGGGAGGCCAGCGACTTCGCCCACTGGCTGCTCGCCCGGGTCGAGCCCCGGTCGGTGATCCTGGCCGACTTCTGGAGCTGGTCGCCCCTCCTTTACGCGCAGGTGGTGGAGGGGCAGGGGCGGAGTGTGCTGGTCACCAACGCGCTGTCGGAGGTCGGCCTTGACCAAAAGGCCCTGATCGCCGACCTGAACTCAAAAGGCATCCCGGTCTATGTCGCCTACGGCATCGACGACAGCCCGCGGCTCCAGGCCGATCACAGCCATCTCCAGCTGATCGCCCCGTTTGCGATCCACTATTACCCAACCTACGGGCTGCCGCTGCCCGAGTTTAAGGATCTGCTGGTCCCCAAGGGCTCGGTCTACCAAGCCATTCCCGGCATCCCCGAACTTGCAGTTGGTGAGGTCCCCTCTCAGGCCCAGCAGCAGGCCAGCTTCGGCGAGCAGCTTTGGCTGCGCGGATTTCAAATTCAGCCGCTACAAATCGGGCGGGGAGAGGCGTTCCGGGCCGAATATTTCTGGAGCCTAGAATCGGAGACCGACCAGGATTACTGGGTCGACGTTCAGTTCACCGACGAGGCCGGAAACATCGCCACCCGGTTGGGGCTTCCCATCTGGCTGCACAGCCACTGGATTGGGGGCGAGGCCCGCGGGACTTCAACTTGGTCGCCGGATCAGATCATGCGCGAGAGCTACGATGGGCTGGTCCCCCGCAGCGTGCGCCCGGGCACCTACTGGATCTGGGCGACCGTCTATGTCGATCCCGACCTGGAAGATCTGATTGGGCCGGTGGACGGCGTGCGGCTGGGTGAGATTACGGTTGTCGAAGACTGAGAGCACTTGCGCCGGGAATTGAAAACCGACCCCGTCAATGCGGGGTCGGTTCGTTTCACCTGATGGGGAGGCGAGGGTCAGATCAGAGGATCTTGGGTCACGCTACGGCTGAGTGACGTCGCCTGCGGCGGTCCAGCTGTAGGTGAACTGGGTTGGAAGCTTGCGCAGGTAGGTCTTGAAGGCAGCGTCCGTGTCAGCGGAAGCGATCACGGCGGCCGCGGCCCGGGCGGTAACCACGGTTGTGGTCGGGTAATTTGCCGCCAGGTAGATATCCACCGCGGTCTGCACCTGATCCTTCTCGGCTTTCTTGATATTGGTCGTTGCGTTGGTCGCCAGGCCGTTCAGGGCCAGGGTGACGATCCCGAACAGGGTGCCCAGGATGGCAATGGTGACCAAGAGCTCTACCAGTGTGAAGCCTCGTTCGCCTTTTCTCAGTTTTCTTAGCATGTCTTTTTCTCCACTTCTCAAGGTTTGGTTAGGGTCTCTTCCTACGGCCGGTCTACTGAATGATTCCGTGCGAATACAGCCTCCTTCCCCAATCAGGTAACTGAATTGCTCCGGGAGCAGTATTGCATAGAAGGCGGCTCCGGCGACTTTACAGGGTCCTTACGCCGTGTGAAATGCCGTCGTGCTGTAGTCCTAGGACTTAGGTCGGAGTTCATCCCCGTTTGATCAGCGCCTTCAGCGCCTCCGGATCGTTGGCGGCGGCCAGAGCGTCTTCGTAGCCGATCAGTTGCCGTTGATAGAGGTCCCGGAGCGACTGTTCCAGGCTCTGCATCCCTTCCTGGGCTCCGGTCTGAATCACATTGGGCATCTGGTGGGTTTTTCCTTCCCGAATCAGATTGCGTACGGCCGGGTTGGGGATCATCACTTCGACCGCCGGCACCCGACCCTCGCGGTCGATGCGCGGGAGCAGAGTCTGCGACAGCACCGCCTCCAAGGTGAGCGAGAGCTGCATCCGGATCTGGGCCTGCTGATGCGGCGGAAAGACGTCGATGATCCGGTCGATCGTCATCGGCGCGCTGCTGGTGTGCAGGGTAGAGAGGACCAGGTGTCCGGTCTCGGCCGCGGTCAGGCAGGCGGCCATGGTGTCCGGATCGCGCATCTCGCCGACCAGAATCACATTCACGTCCTGGCGCAGCGCCGAGCGCAGCGCTCCGGCGAACGATTGGGTGTCCCGCCCGACTTCCCGCTGAGTGATCACGCAGCGTTCGTCCTGGTAGAGGTACTCGATCGGATCTTCGATCGTGACAATCACCCGAGCCTCGCTGCGATTCAGATGCTGGACCATCGCCGCCAGGGTGGTGGACTTTCCGCTGCCGGTCGGCCCGGTCACCAGGATCAGTCCCCGCGGCTTGAGGGCCAGGCTCTTGCAAATCGACGGCAGGTTGAGCTCGTCGATCGTCGGAATAGCCAGCCCGATCCGGCGGAAGGCCAGCGAGATCGAGCCGCGCTGCATACTGGCATTGACCCGAAAGCGAGCCAGCTTGGGGAGGACGTAGTGGAAATCCAACTCGTTGCCCTCGGCGAACATCGCCCGGTGCAGCTCGCTGGTGACTTCGTGGAAGGCGTGCTCGGTGTCCTCTGGACTCAACGTGCCCTGCCCGTTGTCCAGCGGAACGAGCGCCCCGTTCACCCGCAGGACCGGCGGCGCCCCGGCCCGCAGGTGCAGGTCGGAGGCTTCTCGATCGACGGCGGCCTTCAGCAAGCCGTCAACTTTCATCTCAGATCCCACGCGACCACCAGTTCAGGATTTGCTCTCCATAGAGCAGGGTGGCGATTGCGCCGGCCGCCAGGAACGGACCGAAGGCGATCGGATCTCTGCGCCCGATCACCCGGGCCAGCACCAACCCTCCCGAGATCAGTCCGCCGCCGACGAACGCCAGAAACAGCGCCAACCAGACCTGGGGGTGCCCAACCGTCAGGCCGATGAAGGCCGCCAACTTCACGTCCCCCATGCCCATTCCGGCCGGATAAATCCAGGCAATAAGCAGCAGCAACCCGAATGCGGCCGCCCCGCCAACTAGCAGCTGCGCCGCGCCCCTGCCGGGTGTGAACGGTACCGCCAGCAGCGCCAGGCCAATAGCCGGATAACTGAGCTTGTTCAGGATCCGGCCCCGCTCCAGGTCGATCACCAAAATGACGATCAGCAGTGCACCATAGGCTGCGATCAGCAGTGCTTCCAGGCTCGCCGGATAGCGGAGCCAGATCAGTCCAAAGAGCACACCCGTGCCGATCTCGACCAGCGGGACCCGGAGCGGGATGCGTGCGCCGCAATTGCGGCAGCGCCCGCGCAGCCCGAGGTAGCTGATCACGGGAACTAACTCAAACGCCGACAGCGAGTGGCCGCAGCTGTCGCAATGCGAGCGACCGGCCGCGAGCGACTCGGCTCGCGGGATGCGGTCAATGCAGACATTGAGGAAACTCCCCAAGATCATGCCAAACAACCCGAAGCCGAGCGCTTGCATCACAGGTCTTTCATCGCCAGTCCGAGGTTGGCACTGAAGGCGGCCACCGGAAAGTCCTCCGGCAGAGTCATCGGCGGGTTTGGCAGTTCGACCGAGTAGGGTGTGCGTTTGGCCAACAGTTGCCTGATTTCCTCGCTCTCCAGCAGCAGTCCGGTTGCGTAGATCTTGGTCTCCGGCGGGAGCGGGCTGCCGCGATGGGCTTCCTCGTAGAACTGGATCGTGCGATTGAGCTCTTGCGACAGCTTCTCGACCCGCTCCTTAGGACCGGCGTCTTCGGCGGTCTGGGGCACGCTGCGAATGATCTCCGGCGTGCCATTGGCCACCAACACGACCCCCAATCCCTGATCTTCCAGATTGACCACGATGCAGTTCGGGTCGTTGACTGCCCGCGCCAGGGCCAGCGGCTTGAGATCCATCGCCCGGGGCTTGAGGCTGGCAGCTTTCAGCGTCTCGACCTGGCGATCGATGATGTTCCGCGGCACCGCAAAGGCGTAGACCTGCAGCTGACTATCTTGAGAGCTAATCACCTGCCAGGAGAGGTAGGTCTCTTGCATCGGGAGCGGCATTTCCTGTTTGGCCTTGCGCCGAACTGCCTCCTCCAGGAATCGAGACTTGACCTTCGGCAGGGTCAGTACCTTGGAGGTGGCTCGGTGGGCGGTCAGGCTGGTGACGAAGCTCCGCTTAGGAACGCCATCCGAGCCGAGCAGCCCGGTGATCTGCTCTGCCATGCCTTCCGGTTTGCCGATCAGGCCCTGATTCATCAAGTCGCCGGATACAGAGGTGCTTGCCCAGTGCAGCACCTCTGCGCCTTTACAGATCAACACCCGAATGGTGCGGCCGTCGAAATCGATCGTGCCTATTTTCTTGGCCATCGAATCTATCCTCCTTCGCTGGGTGCGGCGAGGTCTGCGGCAGGCACCGCGCTGGCCACGATCACCTGGAAATCGCAGGCCCGGTCGCCGGGGCCGATGAAGAGCTCCTCCAGTGCCAGGGTCTGCAATCCCGCCCGCTCCAGCCGGCCGAGCAAATTGATACAGGCCGGAAAGTCCCCGGCGGCCGAAACTCGATAGGTGGTCGTGCTCAGCAGGCCAACCGGGGTCTCCTGCACCGTCGAATTGCCGGTTTCGATTCCTCGGATCTCAACCCCGCTTTCGATCGCCAGGGCGAAGCCGCGCCGGTAGAGGTCAAAAGGCTCCCCCAGCGCCGGAAAGGAGGCCACCAGCCCGGCCAACCGTGCTTCGGACTGCTCCGCTTGCTGTTCGAGGCCCTGCAGTCCCTCCCGCTCGACCTGCTGCAGTTGGTTCAGGCTGTCCTGCAGCCCGGTCACCTCGACCGCTAACTTTGCCGCGCTTTGCCGGCTGACGAGCGCAACTCCGAGCACGGCCGCGTTCACCAGCCCCAACACCAGGCTGAGGCCCAGGGCGAACCGGGCCGGGTTGTTTCGCAGGGATTTCCTGAATCGCTCAAACATGGGCTCGCTTACTCCTGGGGTCCGGGCTGCGGCTCGGGACCTTCGATGGCCGGGAATTGGAGAATGATCTGGAACTTGTAGAGCACCGGCGGCTCGGCTGGGGTCGCGCCCTCCGCCTCGAGCTCAACGGCCGGCTGCTCTTCCGGGAGCAGCAGCTGCACCGATTGGATGATGACCGCGCTGAAATCCGGCAGTTCGGCCAGGTCGTCCGTGAACGCCGAGGGCAGCCCGTATTCGGCGGCGAGGCCTTCCAGGATGACCTGCTCGGCGGAGTGGTTAACCAAGGTGAGGGCCAGCCCGTCCGGGACGGCGGCCAGAATGCGCGGCACCAGGTCGCTCCAGGTCACCCGATGGATGTTGATGATCTGATAGGCGGCTTCGATCGCGCTCGCCTGGCCCTCGGCTGAGCCAATCCGCCCCTCGAGTTCGGCTCGTTCGTCAGCCAACGGCTGATAGGCCTCCAATTCGGCGCTGACGGTCTCGAATGCGGACTGGACCGCCGCCAGAGCGCCCAGGTGCCTGCTGATCAGCTGAATCGAGGGGATCAGCAACAGCGCGAAGCCGGCCAGAAACAACCAGGGGCGAAGCACGCTGAGCCGCAGCCGTGGGCCGCGGTAGCGCTCCGGCAGGAAATTGAGGTCAAGCCGGATGGGCCTGTCCCGAGCGGAGCCGCGGGGTTCATCCCGCGCGAAGCCGCGGGGCTCGGCCATCGGGGTGGCGGCTAAGCTGTCTGCGTCGGTCGTGAACATGCGATCCTATTCCCTCTAGTCCCGCCTGCTAGTTGATGTCCCAGATCAGCACGCTGATCGCGCTGCCGTTGATCCGGATCCTGGCATCGATCGTGAAATCGCCGGCCGTGCTGGTGAGATCGAATTCGGGCGGGGTGATCGTAAAGCGCCAGAAGCTCTGTTGGCCGCTTCCTCGAAAGGCATAGATCGTGTTTCCCCCGGCATAAACCATTGCACCGCCGGCGTCGATGCTGGCAGGGGCGGTCGCCACCGGGATCCACAGATCACGGGAGACCTGATACCGCCACACGGTCGTCGTGGTATTCCCCCGGAAGGCGAACACATGGTCCGAGCCGGTGAAGGCCAGCGCGCCGCCGTCGTCGACGGTCGCCATGCTGACGGCCTTGCTGGACCACGAGTTGCCCGCGAGGCTGTAGAGCCAAAAGGCCGTGCTTGAGTTGCCGCGGAAGGCGTAGATCGAATCAGCCCCGGCGAAGGCCAACGCCCCGCCGAGCCGTACGGTAGCGGGAGTATCGGAGAGGCTCGTCCAACTATTGCCGGAGATGCTGTAGCGCCAGAAGTTGCGGAGATTCTGGCCGCGCAACGCATAGATGAAATCCCCACTCAGGTAGGCGAGCGAGCCGCCCCATCGGACCGATGCCGGCGTATTGGCGCGGCTCGTCCAGCTATTTCCGGAGATGCTGTAGCGCCAGAAGGCCGACTGATTGTTCCCTCGCAGCGCGTAAAGATTGTCCGGACCGACAAACACCAAAGACCCCCCTGCTCCGACCGTTGCCGGCGTGTTGGTCAGGCTCGTCCAGCTATTCCCCGAAATGCTGTAGCGGCGGAAGCCAGTGGTGGTGTCGCCGGTAAGCGCGTAGATGTAGTCGCCGCCGTCCCAAGCCAACGCGGCGCCGGTCCCGACCCCGGCCGGATGGTTGGCCATCGCGGTCCAGGTGCCGATCGGAATGGCGGTCGAGCTGGTGGTGGTCGTGATCCCGTTGACCGTCACCGCCGGCGCCACGGTGATCGGGGTGCCGGGAGCGACATCCACCGAGTCGCGGTAGGTTTGATCGTTCTGCAGTTTCCAGATGGCGAACTCGATGCTGGAGTCCGACGAATACTGCTCGCGCAGCTCCTTCTGGGAGTCGCGCCCGGCCAACAGGCTCGTGCTGAGCTGCCCGAGGAAGGGGGCCATCACCACTGCCCCCACGGCCAGGGCCCAGAGCGTGGCCGGCAGCGTTCCGCCGTGCTCGAGGCAGGCATACCCTTGTGTGGCCGGCGGATACGTGTCCGACGTGCCCTGTCCCCGCCCTCGCCGTGCTCTCATTTCACCCGCATCCCGAGCTTGAGGGTGGTGCTCTCGGAGGTGGGACCGACCGTGGAGGTGATCGACACCGTCAACAAACTGCCGCTCAGACTAAAGGCCACATTGCCCTGGCTGGCGATCCGCCGGGCGATTTGCAAAGTGGAGGTCGGTGAACCGGAGACCACCACCTCCCGCACCAAAGCGGTGTTAGCCGAGTCATAGGAGTATCGGTATTGGATGGTTGGAGTGCTGGTGGTCAGGGTGCCGTACACGGTTCCACTGCCCGCGGCAAAGCTCTGGGCTTCGCTGGCATCCCGGCCAATCCAGAGCGAGGCGGTCTCGAGATCGCTGAGCGCCGCCAGCCGGGCATTCCCGCTGCGGGCGACAACGAAGATCTCGTAGATGGAGGTGGCAATCAGCCCCGCCGCCGAAGCGACCAGCACCGTCGCGATCAGCATCTCGGGAATGGTGAAGCCGCGTTCGTCGGCTCGCACTCTCATCGGTTCACCACGTAGCCTTCCAGGGCGAGAATCTGCCCGCTGGCGTCCGAGACGGCCACCGTCACCCGCTGCAGTCCGTCGTTGCGCACGGTGCTGACGAATGGGCCGCTGGGAGCGGTCCAGTACTCGACCCCGACATTGACCGTGTAGCCGCTGACCGGCGGGACCGTGGGATAGGGCACCGCGGTTGGATCGGCGTTGTAGCTGCCATCCAACACCAGTTCCATTTGCGAACGGGCCAGGGTGGTTGCGTTGACCCGGGCGTGCCGCACTTTGGTTCCGACGCTGGCGGTGTAGATCCCGACGACCACCAAGCCAACCGAGAGTGCCAGCACCGCGATCGATACCAGCTCCTCGGGGAGAGAGATTCCGCGTTCATCCCGCGCGAAGCGGCGGGGCTCGTCCCGAAGCCATCGGATGAGCTTGCTCATGGAATCCCAGCCTGGACCGCGCCCAATAGGTCGTACATCGGCATCATGATCGACACGGCCACGAATCCGACGACCAATCCGACCACGATAATCAGGGCCGGCTCCAGCACGGTGGTCATCACCCGCAAGGACCGATCGACCTCCTGCTCGTAGAAGTCGGCGACGGTCGCCAGGTGCGTGTCGAGGGTCCCGGTCTCCTCCCCCACCCGGGCCAGGTAGGACATCATCGGGGGGAACTGCTTGACCCGGCTCAACGGCTCGGAGAGCCCGCGGCCCTGCAGCGTCTCCTGGCGCACGTTCTCCAGTGCCTCCTGAAGAACGAGATTACCGATGGTTTCCTTGCTGAGGGCCAGCGCCTCCGGCAGGGGCAGTCCGGCCTTGATCAATGCCGACAGGGTGCGGGACAGCCGGGCGACCGAACCATGAATGCTGATCTTGCCGAGCAGCGGCAGGCGGAGCACGAGCCGGTGCAGCAGCAGGCGGCCGGAGGGCCGTCTCGAGAAGAGGAAAACGATTACGCTGAGGACGGCCGCGCCGATCAGCAAGGCCGCTCCATATTTGCCGAAGAAGTTCGTGATCGCGATCAGGAAGCGGGTCGGCCAGGGAAGTTCGGCGCTGAACTCCTCGAACAGCCGCACCATTGGCGGCAGCGCCACTTTGACCAGGATGCCGACCACGAAGATCGCCAGCAGCAGCACGAACAGCGGGTAAGCCATCGCCCCCCGCACCTTGGCCAGAGTGACCTGGATCCGCTCTTCGTAGTCGGCCAGCTGTCGCAGGGCCGGGCCCAGATTTCCGCTCCGCTCGCCGGTCTCGATCATCCGGCAGTACAGCTCGGAGAACGCCACCGGGTGCTTGGCCATGGCAGCCGATAGCGAAGTGCCCATGTGGATCTCGTCCTCGATTTCGCCGAGCACTCGGCGCAGGTACTTGTTGCCGATCTGGGTGCCGAGCAGCTGCAGTCCGGCGATGAGCGACACCCCGGAATCGACCAGGGTGGCGAGTTGCCGCGAGAAAAGGATCACATCTTTCGCCCGCGGTCCGAACAGGCTGGGGAAATACTTGGCCATATCGACCTGGCGGCGCACCCGGCCCAGGTCGAGGATAGTGAGCTCGCGCTGCCACAACAGGCGCTCGGCGGCCTCTTCACTGGCCACGTCGAGCACTCCGCGGCTCTCTTTCCCATCATTGCTCACTGCCAAATATCGGTAGGCCATTTCGATCAATCCAAGGCGAACACGTTGCGGATCACCTCGGCGGGGGTGGTGATCCCTTCTTTGACCTTCATCATGCCGTCCCTGCGCATCGGGGTCATCCCTTGCCGCTCAGCCTCGGACTTGAGTTCAAATGAACTGGCGCCCTGCAGAAAGAGCCGCTGAGAGGCGTCATTGATCACGAGCAGCTCAAACACGCCGGTGCGCCCTCGGAATCCAGTGTGGTTGCAGAAGTTGCAGCCCATCCCGCCGGCATAGCTCTTCAGTTCCTCGTCCATCGCCTCGCGGTAGGCGACCTTCTCTTCAATCGTCGGCTCGACCTCCGTGGTGCAGTGTCCGCAGACTCGCCTCACCAGGCGCTGGGCCACGACACCCACGACCGAGGAGGCAATCAGGTAGCGCTCGACGCCCAGGTTGGCCAGCCGGAACAACGCACTGGGCGCATCGTTGGCATGGATGGAAGACAGCACCAGGTGGCCGGTGAGGGCGGCTCGGATAGCGGTCTCGGCGGTCTCGTTGTCGCGGATCTCGCCCACCAGGATGATGTCGGGATCCAGCCGCATGATGGCCCGCAGGCCCGAGGGGAAGGTAATCTCGGCAGCCCGGTTGACCTGAATCTGGTTAACGCCCCCGAAGTCATACTCAACCGGGTCCTCGATGGTCATGATGTTGAGCTGCTTACGATCGAGCTCATCCACCGCCGCGTAGAGGGTAGTGGTCTTGCCCGAGCCGGTGGGGCCGGCGACCAGGATCATCCCGAAAGGGGCCTGGATCATCTTGCGTAAGACCATCAGCGACTCGGGCGGGAAGCCCAGCCCCGGCAGGCTGAGGATGGTGTCCGCCCGGCCAAGCACCCGCAGGACGGCCATCTCGCCCCAGGTCGTATCGTTGGTGGCAACCCGGAAGAATATTTCGGCCTCGTTGAACATCGCCGAGAACTGGCCATCCTGATGCCGGCGGGTTTCGGCGATATTCATTTCCGCCAGCACCTTGATCCGGGAGAGCAGCGGCCCATGGGTGCCGCCGGGCAGTGAGAGAACCTGTTGCAGCATTCCGTCAATGCGGTAACGGACGACCACCGCCTCGCGGGTCGGTTCGATGTGAATGTCGGAGGCCCGATCGCGTACTGCCTGTTCCAGCATCATGTCCACCGAGCGGACGACTGGGTCGTCGGCCGTAAGCTGAGCCCGGCGGGGCCCTTCTCGGTCGCGGGGGGTCTCGACCCGGCGGGCGACCTGGGCGAGCGATTCTTCGATCTCATGGCTGGACTTGTAGCTGAGGTCGATGGCGGTGACGATGTCGTCCCGCACTCCGACCATCGGCAAAATGCTCATCCCGGAACGGGTGGTCAGCTCTTCGATGACCGTGATGTCGGTTGGATCTTCCATTACTACTGCGAGCGAGTTATCGATAATGTCGAGTGGGACCAGATGATATTTGCGGGCCATCGGCTCGGGGATGTGCCGCATCACTTCCGGCTGGACCGAATGCCGGGTGAGATCGATCAGGGGCAGGTTGAGGTGTAGGCTGAGCGCCATCGCCAGGCTCTCCGGGCTGACCCAGCGCCGGTCGGCGACGATGCTGCTCAGCGAACCTTCTCCGGCGCTGTACAGCTTCAGGGCCTCCTCGAATTGGGCCTCATCGATCAGGCCCGAGTCCAGCAAGACCTGGACGAGCTGGACGCCGGCGGTGGGGACCCGTGCGAACGCCATCAGTCGCGGCTCCACTCGTCGGATCCACCGGCCTCGAGCAAGTTCTCAATGGCCACCATCAGTTCCGCCATTCCCAGCGGCTTACCGAAATAGGCGTCGGCGCCGATCCGCAGCGCAGTAGCCCGATCCTCATCGCGGGACTTTGCCGAAATCATGATCACCGGGGTGGAGGCCGTTTCCGGGGAGGAGCGCAGCCGGTGGCAGACCTCGAAGCCGTCAATTCCGGGCAGCAGGATGTCAAGGATTACCAGATCCACCCGCTCGGAGCGGGCGAGCTTGAGGCCTTCCAGGCCGTTCAGCGCCTTGATGGCTTCGAAGCCCTCCTGCTGCAGCGCGTATTCCAGCAAGGTAGCTGCTTGCGGGTTGTCGTCCACGACCAGGATCCTGCCTCGGCCGCGGCCCTTGAGCTGGACCGGCAGCGTGAGATGGAATCCCCTCAGCTCGTCGTCTACCCCTTGGGGAACGAGCTCGGCTTCGTGGACATAGGCGATCCGTTCGGCGACATAGAGTGCCAGGCCGCGTTCCCGGGTTTCGTCCAACGCCATGGCCGAGCTGTTCGGGACGCCCCCGGCGTAGCCGAGCACCTGTAGCCGGAGCCGGTCGCCGATCGGCTCGACCTGAATATGGACCGTCCCGTTAGGCGGAGTGGCCTTGAGGCTGCGCTCGATCAGATTGGTGAGCAGGACCCGCAGCAGGCCCTCATCCCCGCGGATTAGCGGGAGTTCCTGAGGTGTCTCAAACTCCAGAGTGGCGCCGATCTCAGCCGCGCCGGGTGAAAGGTTCTCCACGATCGCCCCGAGCAGTTCGGGGAGATTGAGGGCGGTGAGCTTGAGTCGCAGCCGGCCGGCTTCCAGCAGCGAGGCGATCTGCAAGTCGTGGACCCGGTGACCAAGGTATTCGGCCTCCCGGAAGGCGATGTTGAGGAATTTCTTCGACTGGCGCAGGTCGGGGACCTTTCCATAGATCAACAGCTCCAGCGCCCCGCGCAGGGTCTGCAGCGACTCGCGGAACTCCTCCGAGGAGTCGGCCATGACCTGGGCGCTAGGGCGGGCGCCCTCGAGGGCGACCGTGACTGAGCCAAAGTCGGTCTTGGTCCAGCTGCCGGAGGGTGTTTGTTCCGGAGTAGGCGGTGCGGCTTCCGGCTGAGGCGGCGTTGGCCGGTCCGGCTCCAGCACCTCCGGTGGCACCGACTGCCGGATCGGCTGCTCGATCAGTTCGGCCCGAAATGGCTTCTTGCTGCTCTCGATCTTCTTCTTTGCCATGCTCAGGCGTTCCCCACTCCGTTGTCATCCGGCAGTCGGCGGCTAGCCTCCAGGTACTCGTCCAGCATCTTCAGTGCATAGCGCCGGTGTCCGCCCGGCGTCCGGAACGGGACCAGCAAGCCCTGCTTCTCGATCCGGTTGAGCGTGCTGAGGCTGATGCCCAGATACTCGACCGCGTCGCGGGCGTTGAGAATCCGCCCGCGAGTGGCGTTCAATTCCCCGTTCGTTGCTTGAGCTTTAGCGACTATCGAGTCTGCTCCGGCTGACATCATTCGCCCCAATCTGATGTCGGCGCCCACCGCTTGCGCCGGTCTGACATCATTTGGATGGATTGGGACGCTTCGAGCTTAAGCGAGGGGCGGAGCGAGGAGTCTGGGAGTTGGGTCCCAGTTAGGAGATTGTAAGGTGGGTGCTGGAGTGCTGCCTCGGGCGATGCGCAGCCCTCCTGAGTAGCGGCGCGCTCACTAGTAGCAGACCCGATAGGAGCGAAATTGCCTTTCCCAGTCGTCGGACCGGTGTGTCGAGAAAAGAGAGGTGCACCCTATGCTGGCCAGGCTCGAGTGCGAATTCCATAACCCCATTCGGGTTGCTGTGATCGATGGGACGTTCCGACCCATCTACAAAGAGCGTCCAGCCGGGGAAGTAGAATGTGTTCACCCGCAGCCAGGCAGTTTCTCCGATGTCTACCTCGAACTCATAATCGGCCACAGACAGCCGATTGACTGTCACCCGTCCCTGGCCTGATAGGAGGGTCATGCGTTCCACCGCTGGTTTCTCGGGTTGCTCCCTGACCCAGATGGGCTGGTATTCTCGAGCCGCGGTTACGGTGATATTCCTAGCGGCGATGGCCGTGGGGCTGTAATCGGCATCTGTAACATCTAGGAATGCCTCGGGCCTAGCGCGAGGAAAACCAAAGACAACTAGACCAGCGATCAGACTTCCCATCAGGGCATTCGCAAGTTGGTTGTGCCTTTGCCCCAACAATAGAAAGGGGTACCCACACAGGAAGGCCGTGGAGAAGGCTATGAGCGACAGAAAGCGCCAGGGAAACTCCATGTATTGGAGCGGCCCGATTCGCTCCCAGATGAACGAAGATCCAATGCTGGCAAAGAAAGCCGCCACCACAAGCAAGCCAATAGAAAACAAAGCCAGCAGCCCTCCACGACTTGGGGTCGCGCGGCTTCGCCAGATCAATACAAACGCCGCGAACACGAAGCCGAGATGGAGGGGGCCTATGGCGAAACTCATCCCATCCTGTGTCCCGGGGAGAGATAGGCCAAAACCCCAGGGCGAAATGATGAGTTGATGGGGATAGAGGAAATGATTCCTGTAGTTCAGGTAACCCTGGAGCAAACGTGATAAGTGGACGAATTGACGCTCCGACACTGCCGGCATCCAGAAAAAGGCTGACAGACCCGTGCCCATAGTAAGACACCCCAGGCCTCGCAGCAGCGTTGGCGCCAGGCACGAGCCGGATTCACGCCAGCCGGTAATGGCCAGCCAACCCAACAATAGCATGAGGGCGGAGAGGGTCATTATCGCGACTGGATTGCTGCTAAGGAGCAACAGAGCCACCGAAAGCGCTCCGATCAGCAGAAACCGATAGCGCCCAGACTCGGCAAAGCGAGTGAGGCCCCAAAAGGCCGTTGGGATGAAGGCAAATGCTGAGAAATCGGCAAGGGCGTGGCGTACATAGAGCGCCACGAGCAGGTAAGGCGAGAACAGATAGGCTGTCGCCGAGACCAACCCCGCTCGAGAGCCATATATATCCTCCACCAGCAGGTACATGCCCAATCCTGCCAGCAGCAGCAAGGCAAGAATGGCCAGGCTCTGCGCAGCCACAAGACTCAATCCCAAGACATGGAAGATCGCTGACAGATAGTAAAAGAGGGGCGGGTTGAAGTTGAAGAAGGGCTCGCCATAACCGGCATTGAGGTCGGGGGCCCAGCGGGGAAAGAGCTGCCCTGCGCTCAACCCCTGATAAAACTCGATGGTGCGGGGTAGGTACTCATGCGCGTCGTGGCCGCTCATGATTTTGAATTGGAAAAGAGGCAACCCGGCGAGCAGGGTCAGCAGCAGCAACCCGCCCAGGTAAGGTAGATGATGGCGCACGGAGCCTATAACCGCCAGATGAGGCCGCCTGACGGTCAAGGGCAGAATCCTGAGGGCGGTGCTGCCTGAGACATAGTTCAGAGATAATCGCCTGGCATCACCATCATTGTCTCAGTACAACGCCATCCACGTACAGATGCCAAGTCAGCTCAGCCGGAACACTCGAGCCACCACGCTGACACTCCGGTGGGGCTTTCCCAGATTACCTGAACAGAGCACTGGTCGTTCAACATCGGCCCCCCCCGGCCGGGTCGCGCTCTGCCACCGACTGCGCCAGGGCATGCATCGCGTTGTAGGGTTGGCGCATTACCCACCAGCATTCGACCTCGCAGGCAGGTAACAGGTCGGGCGGCGACACGAGCATGTCGGGATCGCAGTAACGGCTCAGGGGCGGAGCGAGGAGTCCGGGAGTTGGGTCCCAGTTAGGAGATTGTAAGGTGGGTGCGCAGCACGCTTGGCTTACGGCGGTTGAATAGCTAGCCAGTCTGGGGCTCCTTGTTATAGTTCTGTGGTCATATGTATAATAAGACCCGCAAATCCCGATCTGATTTCGACTTGGATATCATAGAGGGCGGGTATGGACATTCGATCATCGAGAGCGGGCCGTCTTGTTCAGCAGCCAGCCGG
>CAYHSI010000008.1:6496-23519 GCA_964359225.1 uncultured Anaerolineaceae bacterium | reverse complement strand
CCACCTTGCAGGCGCCGACATGATCGTAGTTGACGCCCCACTTCTCCTTCTCCATTGCCACGTCGCCCGCCGCCGGAGTATCCGCACCGGTGAACACGACCTGGACACCGGCGTCGAACAGGGATGCAGCTCCTTCTTTCTCGATCACCGGATCGTGCCAAGTGTTGATCAAGCGCACGTCCATGGTGCACTCAGGGCAGGTCTGTTTTGCGCCGAGCATGATCGCATTCCCAAGGCGCAGTTCCTCTGGAATGGGGAAGGTCGCCATATAGCCGAGCCTCGGATTACCATCGACCTTGGCCCGCGAGCCGGCGAGCATTCCGGCCATATACTTGAAGACTTCCATCTCGCCAAAGAGGTTCCCGTAGTTGGTTCCATTGGTCTTAAATCCCGTGAGGTGGATAAACATCGTGTCCGGGAATTCACCGGCCACCACCTCCATGGGATCCATGTAGCCGAAGGAGGTACCGAAGATCAGATCGAAGCCTTTGCGGGCCAGGCTGCGAAAGACCTGCTCCGAATCCGCGCCCTCGGGCACCAGCTCGATAAAGGCCACATGGGTATCTGGGACGTTCTCTTCCACGTAGAGCAGGCCTTCATAATGAGCCTGACTCCAGCCTCCATCGTCGTGGGGACCGATGAGCACCATGGCCACGTTGAACTTTCCTTCTTCGACCGCCGGAATCTCGAATCCGCCGACGACCTCAGGCGTAGCCTCGCCGGCACAGGCGGCCAGCGCCAGGCCAGCCAGCAGCAGCAACCCGACGCTGCGCCACATACGGTTTTTCAACATCTCTACTCCTCCTGATTCTTCCCGAAGATTGTCGTTTGGTTTGCCCTACCGAGCTCTTGCGGTTCTGGTAAGCGGTCACCTCCTCCTATTAAACAAATCCCGCCGGCAGTCAGGGAACAACCCAGGTCCCTGTCTCACCGGCGAGCGCTCGCCCGATATTCTCCGGATTGGTCACGAGGGCTTGCTTTCCCCCGGCCTCCAGGTAGTTGATGATGGCCTGTACCTTTGGCCCCATGCTGCCTTTAGCAAAATGGCCCTGCTGCAGATACAGCTTGGCTTCCGCTAAGCTAATCTTGTCCAGCCACTGCTGATCCGGCTTCCCATAGTTTAACGCAATCTGGGGTACCGCGGTCGAGATCAGAAACAGGTCCGCCGCGATCGTGGAGGCCAGCAGCGCCGAGGCGAAGTCTTTGTCGATCACGGCTTCCACCCCGGCCAGAGTTCCGGCCGGGTCCTCAACGACCGGGATGCCTCCCCCGCCCACCTCGATCACGACGAAGCCGGCAGCGATCATGGCCTCGATGATCTCCCGTTGAACAATTCTGACCGGCAACGGCGAAGCGACCACTCGGCGCCAGCCACGTCCCGCATCTTCCACCACCGTCCAACCCTCGCCCGCCGCCCGCTCTGAGGCAGTGGATTGGTCCATGAACGACCCGATGGGTTTGGTCGGATGTTTGAACGCCGAGTCATCGGCACTGACCAAGACCTGGGTGACAACGGTGGCTGCCTGCTTCTGAATCCCTCGAAGTCGGAACTCGTTGTACAGGGCTTGCTGGAACATGTAACCGATCGCGCCCTGGGAGTCCGCCCCACAATAGTCCAACGGCACTTCGTGCAGTTCGTGCCGCGAGAGCTCCGAACGGCGCAAGATGAACCCGACCTGCGGTCCGTTGCCGTGGGTGATGACAACGTCCCAGCCGGCCTGGATCATGCCGGCGATGTGGCTCATCGACTCGGCCGCCGCGGCGTACTGGTCCGGGATGGTCTGATGGCCCTTGTCCTTGATCAGCGAGTTGCCTCCTACTGCGACGACCGCGACCTGAGGTTTTGTCATCGCATGGTCAGGGCCATCACGGCCTTCTGGGCGTGCAGCCGGTTCTCGGCCTCGTCGAAAACCGCACTCCGTGAGCCGTCAAGCACCTCGTCGGAGACTTCGATATTCCGGTCGGCCGGCAGCGGGTGCATGTAGATGGCATCCGACTTGGCCAATCCCAGCTTCTCGCCATCCGTGATCCAATCCGTGTACTGATCCTGGATGCGTTTGCCCTGGGCCTGATCGGTAGTGGTCAGCAGCGGTCCCCAGGACTTGGCATACACGATGTCGGCGCCCTTGAATCCTTCCCGCATGTCGTCGACCACTTCGAAGGCGGTTCCGTATTTCCGGGCCTGTTCGCGGGCCTGGTCCAGGATCTGCGGCATGAGTTTGAACTCCGGGGGGTGGGCCAGGGTCACATCCAACCCGAAGCGGGGCATTTGTAAAACCAGGGATTGAGGCACCGAGATCGGCTTGAGGTAAGAAGCGGCGTAGGCCCACGAGACTACCAGCTTCCGGCCCCTCAGGTTCGGCCCCTTCTTTTCCATGATCGTCATCAGGTCCGCCAGGATCTGGAAGGGATGGTAGATCTCGCACTGCATGTTGAGCACCGGCACCCGGGACGCCTCGGCAACCCGATTCAGATAGCGGTTTCCTACCCCCCATTCGACGTGGCGAATCGCGATTCCATCGAAATAGCGGCCAAAGATCTCGCCGATCTCCCGCTCGGTATCGCCGTGCGCTATTTGGGTAGTCTTGGATTCTATAAATGCCGCATGGCCACCGAGCTGGGCCATGCCGGCCTCGAAGGAACCGCGGGTGCGAGTGCTGCTGAAGAAGAACAGCATGGCGAGGGTCCGATCCCGCAGATAAGGGTGCGGCTCACCCAAGGCGCGCTTGCGCTTCAGGTCGAAGGCGACTTCCAGAACGGTCTCGACCTCTTCTTTGCTGAAATCTAGGTCCCCGATCAGGTCACGCCCGCCCAGGTCGGTCTGCATTGCTTACTCCATCGCTCCAAGCACCAGGGAGAGCAGGGCCATCCGCACCACGACCCCGTTGAAGGCCTCGATCCAGTAGCGTGCATGGCCGGTATCGTCGACCTCGGGCAGCAGCTCATCCATCCGCGGCAGCGAATGCAGCACGATGCAATCAGCTTTGGCCCGCCTGAGCAGCGCCTTCGTAACCTGGTAATTGGCCGGAGTCATCCCGATCTCCCCGCCCCGTTCATCGCGGGATTTCGTGTAATCCGGCTGGACGACCGGTTCCATGTAAATCACGTCCGCCTGCTCGATCACCTGCTCGATGTGCTCCACTTCTCGGTAGCGCACGTTCAGACCATCGAGCTCGTGCTTGAACTCCGGGGTTAGCGACATCTCCGGAGGAGCGATATAGCTGGCCTGGATGTCGAACTGGCTCAGGGCGTAGCTGATCGAGTGCATGGTCCGCATCCTCATATCGCCCACCAGGACGAAATGCAAACCGTCCAGGCTTCCCCTTTCCTTAAAGACGGTGTACAGATCGGTCAGCACCTGGGTCGGATGTTCTCCCCAGCCATCGCCGGCGTTGATCACTGGCACGCTCGACCACCTGGCCGCCTCGGCCGGTGCACCCTGTTGGAAGTGCCGCATCACGATCACGTCGCCGTAGTACTCGAGCATGTGGACGGTGTCCTTGATCGACTCTTGGTAAAAATCCCCGGCCCGGGTCATCTTGGGATCGGCAAAGCCGGTGACCTTTCCACCCAGCCGGAGCATGGCGGCCTCATGGGCCAGGCGGGTGCGGGTGCTGGGTTGGTAGAAGGCCGTGACCAGAATCTTTTTCGCCAACAGATCTGAGTTGCGGCGATCCCGGGCGATGGGCGCCAGCCGATCGGCCACCTCAAATACCCGGAAGTATTCGGCCCGCTCAAAGCCCTTCAGAGACAGAATGTCGCGTCCTGCAAAGCTGCGCATCGAATGGATGCCTCCTAGACCGGCAGCAGCCGGCTCAGTCCTGCCGCGGCCCCGACCCGCCGAACGACCTGAAAGCGGAAGGTTCCCGGCAGGAAATAGCTCCTCGATCGATCCACGATTGTGCCATCCCGGGTAATCAGGCTGGCCTCGAATAGCAACAACACTTCGCCGAGCGAAAGTTCCATGCGGGCCGCCAGGTCGTGGTCGGCTGCGACCGCATTGATCTCGGTGCGGGAATATTCAAGGGGAAGCTCGCCACGTTCCAACAACACGTCCAACACCGAGCCCCGGAAGCTGCTCTCCCACGCTTCGTCCGCAATCAGACCGTCGGCGATGACATCGATCAGGTAGGCAACCGGCCTGCCCGCCGCCCGGATCACCCGAGCGATCTCCACCACCCGCTGTCCAACTTGGAGTTCAAGCGTCTCCGCTTCTGGCTGGCTGGGCTGCCGTCGTTCCACCGACAGACCGTCCATCGCGACCCGCAGACCGATCTGGGCAGCCAGGGTTTCAATGCTGACCAGTTCTTCAAGGCCGGCTTCGATCGGCTTGGGACCAACGTATGTGCCCACCCCTTGCCGGCGCACGATAAGCCCTCGCCCCTGAAAGGCCCGCATCGCGTCCCGCAAGGTCGCCCGTGAGACTCCTAGCTGTTCGGCCAGCTTGGGCTCGGATGGGAGTGCCTCGCCGGGCTGGCTGCGGTCCAGCAGCTCGGCCAGCGCCTCCGCGGTACGCCGATAGGGAGCCTGCTCCCGGCTCACGGCTGCCGCTCCACGACCGGAACCACTTCAAAGCGGTTGACGTCGATCAAGCCCTTGTCCGAAATGCGCAGCTCGGGGATGACCACCAGAGCCAGCAGGCTCAATTGCATGTTGGGGTTGTTGAGGGTGCAGCCGCAATCGCGGAAGGCCTGCAGCAGCTGTTTGGTCTTGCCGGCGACCCGCCCCGCCGGTTCGTCCGACATCAGGCCCGCAATCGGGAGCTCGACCAGCGCAATCGGTGTGCCCTGCCTAACCACGATTTGGCCGCCGCCCACCCGAGCGAGCTCGTTGGCGGCCACTGCCATGCTGGCCTCGTCCGTCCCGACCACCAGCAGTTGATGGGAATCATGGGCGACGGTTGAGGCCACCGCGCAAGGAACCCGAAAGCCAAAACCCTGAACCAGGCCAACCTGGATCTGGCCGGATCCCCGGTGCCGCTCGATGAGTGCCACTTTGGCGAGATCCTGGCTGAGATCGGTCGTCAGCTGGCCGGCTACCGGCCGCAGGTCCAGCCTCAGATGCCGGGTCGGGGCCTGGTTCTCAATGACTCCGATGACGTTCGCCCGCACCCGCCCGTTCGGCCCGACTGGCAGGCCAAAGTCCTCGGGTTTGAGTTCACCCGCCAGATGGACCGAGGCCCTCACCTTGGCGGGATATTCGAACTCAGGTGACCCGACCCGCAGCCCCCCGGCCTCCGCCGCCACCCGACCTTTGGCGATCGTAGTGTCAACCGCAAACGTCTTCAGGTCTGTGACCAGCAGCAGGTCTGCATATCGACCCGGCGCAATCTGGCCCACGTCGGTCGCTACTCCGAAGTGTTCGGCGGTATTGAGGGTAGCCATCTGGATCGCGACCATCGGGTCGGCTCCGTTTTGGGTTGCGTGCCGAACAACCCGGTCCATGTGTCCTTCCTCGAGCAGGGTCGCGGCGTGGCTGTCATCCGTCACCAGGAGGAAGTGGCGTGAATCAAGGCCCAACTCGGTGATGGCTCGCAGTTGCTCGGCGACGTCATGCCAGGCAGAGCCCAACCGCATCATCACCTTCATCCCCTGCCGGAGCCGGGCGACCGCGTCTTCCAGGCGGGTGCCTTCGTGATCATCTTGCGCCCCTCCGGCCAGGTAGCCATGGAACGGCAGACCGAGGTCGAACGAGGCGTAGTGACCACCGATCACTTTACCGGCGGCTCGGGTTTCGGCCATCTCGGCGTGAAGCGAATCGGCACCGAGAATTACCCCGGGGAAATTCATCATCTCTCCCAGCCCGATGACCCCGGGCCAGCGGATCGCTTCGGCCACTTCCGCGGGCCCGAGGGCAGCCCCGGCGGTCTCCAGGCCGGGCGCGGAAGGAACACAGGACGGCATCTGTACCCAGACGTGGATCGGCTGGAGGGCTGCCTCCTCGACCATCATCCGGACCCCCTCCAGGCCGAAGACGTTGGCAATCTCATGCGGGTCTATGAACATTCCCGTGGTGCCGTGCGGCAGCACGGCCCGCACGAATTCAGTGATCGTCAGCATGCTCGACTCGACATGCATGTGCCCGTCCAGCAAGCCGGGAACCAAATGGCGACCGTCGGCCTCCACCAGGATCGTGTGATCGCCAATCGTATGGCGGGCGTCATCCCCGACGTAAGCGATCCGCTCGCCAGCGATAGCGATGTCGGTACCAGGCAGAATCTCACCCGATTGGACACAGACCCAGCGCCCGGCGCGTACGACCAGATCGGCAGGCCGGCGGCCCATCGCCACCTCAACGAGCTGTTTCGATTGGAGCTGTTCTGGACGAGCGTTCAAGCTTGTTGCGCCCCGAGGAGTTGCTGCGCACAGGGTAAGCTGCGGCGAGTCTAACACCCGGCCCGAGGCCGGTCAATTGTCAGACAACATGCGGGAGGGCGTCGAATGTCACAGTCGGGACACCCGGGTCAAGCAGCGGGCCCGAGGTGTGCAAGGTCGACGAATGTCGTAGTCCGAGAGTCCGTGTCAGCCGGTGGTTCGGCCGTGGGCAAGTTCGGCCGCCCTCAGCGTGTTCTGCAGCAGGCCAGCGACGGTCATCGGGCCGACGCCCCCCGGTACCGGGGTGATCGCCCCGGCCACTTCGATCGCCTCTTGAAACGCGACGTCCCCGACGATTCGGAAGCCTCGCTTGGTGGAGGGATCTTCCACTTGATTGATGCCTACGTCGATGACGGTCGCCCCCGGCCGGATCCAGTCGCCTCGAACCATTTCCGCTTGGCCGACCGCCGCAATCAGGATCTCCGCTTCCCGGCAGAGCTGCGGCAAGTCGCGGGTACGCGAATGGCACACGGTGACGGTGGCGTCGTGTTTGATCAGCAAGAGCGCCACCGGCATCCCGACGATGTTCGAACGCCCAAGCACAACTGCCCGGCTCCCCTCCAGCCGAGCGCCGGAGCGCTTCAGCAGGGTCAGGCAGCCCGCCGGAGTGCACGGAACGAAGAGCGGATCACCGCCTTTCATGGCCAGCCGACCGAGGTTGATCGGATGGAAACCGTCCACGTCCTTCTCAATTCGGATCCGGGCCAGGACCGATTGGTCGTCGAGGCCGCTCGGCAGCGGAAGCTGGACCAGGATCCCATGAACCCGCGGATCCTCGCTTAACTCCGCCACGAAGGATTCGACTTCTTGCTGCGTGGCATGACCGGACAGCGTGTGATCGAAGGTACCGATTCCGACTTCGGCCGCCGCCGTTCGCTTCGCCCGCAAGTAGGTCGCCGAGGCTGGGTTGTCTCCGACCAGGACCGTCGCCAGCCCCGGGACCGGACCGCCGCGGCCGACCAGGTTCTGGACGCCGGCGGCCACCGCCACCCGGATTTCGGCCGCGATGGATTTGCCATCGATGATCCTGGCTGTCATCTCGAGCGGGTGGGGTTACGGACGCCAGGCCGGGTCAAAGTCGAGGGCGGGATCCGGATCCAGCACCGTCACATTGGCGCAGGTGGTCGTCATAATGGCGATGTCGTGGTTGACGCCGTCTGGCCAACTTTCGAAGACCAGCCAACGGTCATCGGGCGAGAAGTCCGGATCGACCATCGGTTGGCTCGAGTAGGGGCTCTGCTGACACACCCGAAAGTCCGGAACCCCTAGGTCCTCGAACCGCGTTCCGATCAAGCGAGGCACACCCGAAAGTGAGCGCTGGAAGACCACCAGCTGCCCGTCGTGCGACCAGGCCGGGTGGGTATCCGGCGACTCGCCTCGCGCGAACCGCTGCTCATTTCCGCCACCATCGGACATCAGCCAGACCTGCGCCCCACCGTTGCGGTAGGAGACGAAGATCAGGGCGGTACCCTGGGGAGACCAGATCGGTTGAACTTCCCGGGCAAAGATTCCACTCACGTTCTCCGCCTGGCCATCGTCGATGGTCATCACGTGAACCTGCGGCCGGCCGAGCCGCTCGCTGGTGAACGCGATCCGAGCCCCTTCCGGTGACCAGGCGGGGTCGTAATCGCCTCCCGGGGTGGTCAGCAGCGGCTGGGGTTGGAGATTTGCCATGTCGAGAATCCAGAGCCCGGCGCCGGAATAGGTCTCCTCGCTATCCGGACAGGGTGAGGTGAAAACCAGCGATAGCCCGTCGGGCGCCCAGGACGGCTGGCAGGCGCCGTCTGACATGCTGGTCAGCGGCTTAAGGTCGGTCCCATCAATATTGATCAGGTAGATCTGAGGCAGACCGCTGCGATCTGAAGCGAATGCAATCTGGCCGATTCCTCCACCAATCGGAGTTGGCTGGGGCGCCAGCGCAATCGACGGATCTACGGTTGGAAGTGGGGTCGCGGACGGCAGCGCCGAGGTTGGCGAGGCGGCTGGAAGGCCGGCTGCGGCTGAAGTCGCATCGGTCGGGTTGTTTGAATCCTGCGTGCCAGATGGCTCGTTGGTTCGTTCAGAAGAGGCCAGCCCGCCGCGTTCCAAGAGTCCTGGAAGGGCAAGGATTGCCACGAGGGCTGCCACCGCCAGCGGGATCGCAACCTGGGGCCAGCGCCGCGGCTTCTTCTCTTCGAAGGGCAGCCGGGTGGGCAGGTCACCGAAGCCAGCCGTGATCGGAGCCCGCACGGTGCGGTCGAGATATGGATAGTCGCGCACCAGGGTCGGCTTGCTCGCCTGAGCCGCCGAACCCAGCGCGGCAGCGAACTCCACCATGGATTGATAGCGCTCATCCGGCCGCACGGCCAGCGCCTTCTCGATTGCCCGCGCCAGGGCCGCAGTGACCCGCGGGTTCCGCTGGCGCAGCGGGGTCAGCTCTTCGCGGCCCATGGCTCGCTCTAGCGAGTCCTCCGGAATCGCGCCCGTCAGGCAGGCATACATCGTCGCCCCGAGCGAGTAGATGTCGGTCCGCGAGTCGGTCCGTCCGGTGCCATACTGCTCCGGAGGTGAGAACCCGGGGGTCATGGCTTTCGCCCCGGTAGTCGTTGACTCAGACTTGTCGTCCACTTTGGCCAGGCCAAAATCAACCAGCACTGCCCGGCCGTCGGGCTGGATCTTAATGTTGCCCGGCTTGATGTCGCGGTGCAGGATCGAGTACGGCTTGCGGCTGTGCAGGTAGGCGAGGGCGTCGGCGACTTCCATGAACCAGGGGACGGCCTCCCCTTCGGCGATCAGGCCATTTCCTTCAATTCGCTCACGCAGGTCCTTGCCTTGGATGAAATCCATGACCAAGTATTGGCCCTGACCGCGGATCACGAAGTGATCGGTCACCCGAGGCAGATTGGGATGCCTCAGACTGGCCAGAATCGTGGCTTCTTTGTAGAACTGGCGGGCGAATTCTTCGGTCGTGAAGAGGTTTTCTTTGACCGCGACTCCGACATTGAGGTTGGCATCCCAGGCCTCGTACAC
Source organism: uncultured Anaerolineaceae bacterium (assembly GCA_964359225.1). Taxonomy (GTDB): domain Bacteria; phylum Chloroflexota; class Anaerolineae; order Anaerolineales; family E44-bin32; genus JADFRG01. Next base: position 14,136 of record CAYHSI010000008.1, on the reverse strand, counting down.
GGCACCCATGCCGCCCTGACCCAGGACGCTTTCGATCCGATACCGATGGTGCAGGGTTTCACCGCGTTTGAGGGCCATGACAAAACTGGCCGGCGCGTGTGGCCGCAGGCCGCGGCCATTGTAGCAAATGGCTCAGCCTTTTACTACGGCGCAGGTAAGCGGAGAGGTAGAACGGTATTCCCAGCCTAGAATTAACGCCATGCTTGCTCGGTCTAAGCAGCCGACCAGAACCCGGTTGAGGTCGCGGGCTCCGGTCCTGATGGCCTGGCTCGCCATCTGGCTGGCGGCCTGCGGCTCCGGTCCAGCTCCAGAGTCGTCGGTTGACCCGGCTCAACCCCTCCGCCTCCCGCCCGCCTGGACTCCGACTCCGAACCGCGAGCCGTCACCGACTCGGGTTCCATCTCCGTCTCCCGAGCCCAGTCCGACCCCGTTCAGCAGCGGACCGGAGGTCATCGGCTACAGCGTGGCGGGCCGGCCGCTGGAGGTCTTCCGTTTCGGCCGCGGCCCGGTCCGCCGGCTGATCGTGGCCGGTATTCATGGAGGCTACGAATGGAATACCATCGAGCTGGCCTACGAGTTGATGGACCACCTGCGCAGCCATCCCGAGCTGGTCCCCCGCCGGGTCAGTCTGTTCGTGCTGCCTGCTTTGAATCCGGATGGGGAAGCCCGCTCCCACGGCCGGCCCGGCCGGGCGAACGAGAACGGAGTTGACCTGAATCGAAACTGGCCGTCCAGCTGGCAGGCGGAGTGGCCGAAAGAGGGGTGCTGGAATTACTTGCCGATCAATGGAGGCGCCGCTCCGGCTTCGGAGCCGGAAGTCGCGGCGCTGCTGTCGTTCGTCCTGGAGAAGCGATTCGATTCAATCATCAGCTATCACAGTGCGGCGCTGGGGATCTTTCCGGGCGGGCAACCCCCGCTTGCCGACGCGGTCCGGCTTGCCGAAGCGGTGGCTCCAATCAGTCCCTACCCGTATCCGCCGGTCGATTCCGGCTGCTTGTTCACCGGCCAGTTCGCCGACTGGGCCGCCGATCGGGGGATCGCGGCGATTGATCTCGAGTTGGAGACCCACCGGAACACCGACTTGGAGATCAATCTGCGTGTGCTGGAGGTCTTCCTGAACTGGCAGCGCTGATCGGGGTCATCCGCGGCGGACGAATCCGGACTGCCGCGGCCGAAAATTCGGAAAGACCTGAGAGAGCGCCGGGTTGTTGAGCCGCAGCCCGCAGAGTTCGCTCAACACGTCGCGGTAGTCGGTCGTCACAGCCAGGTCACCGGGGCCGAAGAGCTGATCCTGCTCCAGTCCGGGCCACCGGCCATGAATCTTGTTGCCGACCACGTTCCCACCCAGCAGCAACATCAGGCTGCCGTGCCCGTGGTCCGTGCCGAGACTGGCGTTTTCCTGCACCCGCCGGCCAAACTCGGTCATGACCACAACGCTGAGCCTGGAATGGAAGTCCGCCAGATCGGCGTGTAGCGCCGCCAGGCCTTGCCCGAGATCCGCCAGCAATCCGGCCATGTGCCCCTCATTGGCGCCTTGGGCAAAGTGAGTATCCCAGCCTCCCAGGTCGATGGCTGCCACCTCCAATCCAACCTCAGCCTTCACCAGCATCGCGATCTGTAAGAGGCCAAGCCCGAACTCGGTGTTCGGGTAGACCGCCGCCTCGCGCGGTCGGTACGAGTGCGGATGCAGGCGTTCCAACGTATCCAGGATGCGGAGGGTTTCCCGCCCCAGCCGACCCAATGGGTCCTCACCCCGGTACAGCGAAGAGAGCCCGGCTTGCATGAGCTGCTCGATTCGTCGATCGCCCGCCAGGTGGAATTCGGAGATCGAGCGCAAGGCGGTGACCGGGATTGCCCCCTGCAGGCTGCGCTGCGCAGCTTCGCCCAGACCGACCGCTCGGAGCGGCGACGGGTTGCCGGTGTCCAGGCTGGCTAGGTGACGGTTGATCCAGCCCGAGGCCGGTCCGGCCGGGTCCTCCACCCCTCGCTCCATCAGTTCCATCGCCTTGAAATGGCTGCGGGATTCGTCTGGGGCGCCGCAAGCATGGATGGGTGCCAAGTGGCCCTGCTGCCAGGCCGGCAGCAGCGACCGCAGCGCGGGATGGAGGCCGAAGAATCCATCCAGATCCACCGCTCGATCGGCGGCCTTCGCTCCCGTGTCATCCGGCCGGGCGATCGCCAGGGTTGGCCGCTGCGCGTAATAAGCGGGTTCGCCGTGCGGCACGATGACGTTCAGCGCATCCGCCGCGCCGCGCAGGAAGACAACGATCAGAATGTCCCCGCGCTGTGCGTCGCCGAAGGCCAGCCGCGGCATCCAGGCCGGCCAAGTTTGGCGGACCCGATCGGCAGCCGCCGGCTCACAACACGATTCGCGCAGCTGATGCATGAACTCGGAGCGCTTCATGGTCTCATCACCTTTCGTAGCTCATTGCCTAGTGCCACTGGAACCCGGGCGAGGCCAAAAGTCCGGCCAGCGACAGCTGGAGTCGGGTTTGCTCGTCAACTTGGCCGATGGCTTGCTGCAAGCCGCTGCTCAGCTTAGGATCCAATTGGAGCCCAAGCAGCAGCTCAGCCATCGGCTTGAGCGGGTCCCCTCCCGCCGCGGTGGCGAGTCCGTCAAGGTCGAGGGTTGTTCCGGGGATCTGGTTCTGGGCGAGGGCGAGGGCGAAACGCCAACGCGGCATCAGATTGCTGATCCAGTAGTCCGACCGGTCCGGGGGCCCATCCGGCGTCGGCCACTCGAAGGCGGGCTGCCCCATCTGCCGCAGGTAGTCCTGGACCGGTCGGGCCCCATCGGTGTCGGCCGCTAGAATCCGCAGCCCGCCTGCGATGAAATCATTCGGCCGCTTCACTTTGGCGCCCCATTCCGGCAGGACGTCGAGCAGCAGGCGATCAAGCACAGCTCGAATCGACCCATGGGTGGCCAGGAAGGTTTGAGCCGTATCCTCGATCAACTGTGCCGGCGGGGTTTCGGTTACAAATCGCCGCAGCAGTTTGGTGGCGACGTGACGGGCGGTGGAGGGATGCAGGGCAAGCTCTTCAAGGACCGACTCGGCTTCTCGCTGCCCAGCCGGCTCAACCCGGCGTCCGAGCACGAGCTTGGGTTCCGGATCGTGCAGGTCGGGGTTGAAAGTGAATTGGCCTTGCCAGAAGTGCTGCTTGACCGTCCACCCGGTCAGGCAACGCGATAGCTCCATCACATCGGATTGGGAGTAGCCTCCGTCCACACCCAAGCTGTGCAGTTCCATCAGCTCACGGGCGTAGTTCTCGTTGGGGGCGGCACTCTCGTTGACTTGATTGTCCAGGTACACCAGCATCGCCGGGGAGTGGGCCGAGGCCCACAGCAGGTCGCGGAAGTCCCCCAGGGCATGCTGCCGGATTACGTCTCGGTCGTCGATGACTTTCAAGAACCAGCAATCCCCCTTCCAGACCGAGATATTGAAATGGTCGCTCCAGAACTCGACCATCCGCTCGTACAGCTGGCGGCGGCTGTAGACCCGGCGGAGCAAGGCCGCTTGCTGCAGCTCATCGATCAGGGCTTCCTTATCCCAGTCGGCCAGCACATCCGGGTCACTGGCGAGGCTATCCAACGCGCGCAGACGCCAATCGACAGCCTGATCTTCGATGGACTCGGGTGTGAGCTGCGTCTCAATCCAGCTCCTCCAACCGAGGCCATTGATGTCGAGGCGATCCTGTTCAGTGGGTCCGTAGGTCAGCCGGCTCAAGACTTGAAAATCCCGGGCACTGACCGGAGGCCAGCCGGCCAGGGTGGCTGGCAGACCCGACAGCTGGCGATAGAGCGGCGAGCAGGCCGAGACCGTCACGCCACCGGCAACCAGGCCGGCGAGGCGCAAGAATTCGCGCCGGCTGAGGCTCATCCGACCGCCTGGCTGAGGACGGGCTCGACCGCCGGGGCGCGCTCGCCACCGGGCATCCAGCCGAGCACGGCAAAGGTTGCCGCGCCGAGTGCGGCCACGGTGCCGAGGGGGAGAACCAGGAACCATCCGATCCCTGGAAAGGCAGCGGCCAGCTCCAGCGCAACGGCCCCGCGCAAGAACCCGCCCAACAGCGACCCGCCCGGGCCAACCCTGTTCGTCAACCGCCGGCCCATCAGATCGGCCAGTCCGCTGGCGCCCAGGCTGGCCAGCGCGAGGGACCCGAATAGCAGGGTGCCCCCCAAGAACTTGACCGACCCGTAAGGCACCGCCAGCAGCGTCCCAACCACGATTCCGAGGGGCAACGCCAGACCACCCCCCATGGCCAGACAGCGCCAAGGGGTGTGTTCGAGCCGCCCGCTGGCCCGGCTCACGAGGCGCGGAAACATCAGCCACCAAGTCGTGAGCATTCCGGGATACGCGATCCCTAATCCGATCAGAGTTCCAAAGACAGCGTAGACATCGGCCATCGTCCGGCTCCTTTCCGCCGACGAGTCGTCAGCGGTGTTGGTTTTGCCGGTAGTACAGGATTAGCTAGAGGTTTGTCGCGGGGAGCGGTCGACTAGCGCGGCGACCGGCGAAACAGACCGATGAGGAAACCGCCGAGTCCCAGGATGGCCAGGTAGGGAAACAAACCGAACCAGCCGAGAAACGGAGTGAGGGAGGCGAGCACGAGGGTGGCGGATCCCCAGGCGGTCTGGCGAGCGGGGGAGGCGTCCGGAAGCAGGCGTTCCCCGATCAGCACCGACATCCCGGTTAACCCGAAGGCCAGGGCGATCACCAGCAGACCAAGCAGGATCAGCGCCAGCAATTGGAAGACCCCTGCCCGGCCTTCGCCGAGCGCGCCGAAAGCCGCCACGATGACGCTAAGAAAGAGCAGGTTGACCGTCCCGAGCGCGAACGAGCGCCCGGGCATCTCGGTCGCGGCTACCCGGGCACTCCCGACCTGGTCAGGAAACAGGACCCTCAGCAGGCTAAAAAGCGCCACCAGTGAGCCAAAGACGACCGGAGCAGCAATCAGGATCGCGAGGCCGTCGTTCATCGCCAGACCGTGCGCCGAACCTTGCCCAAGACCAGGCCGTTCCCAACGAACCACAAGATCAGCGCCGCGATTGCAATCGCCGCCCATATCCCGGCCGGGGCCAGGTCAGGCAGCCGAGTTTCGCTCAAGGACCAGAACGATTGGGATTGCTCCAGCGCCTCCGCCCAACCCGAGGTGAGTTGGCGGCTGGCAGCCTCGAGCAGGGCCGTGATCTGCCCGGAGGAGGCCGACAGCCCAACCAGAATTCCGCTCGTTCCCAGTCCAAGAATCAGCGCCGCCCCGATCCCGAGCGCGCCGAGCAGCTCGCCAATCGCGAGCGAGGGAACCCAGCGCGGCAGCGGCGAGAGTGCCTGCAAGACCGCGGGGGTGAGGTCCCGCCCCAGGCTCTCCTCGCTCATGCCTCCGATCGCAAGAAACAGCCGCCGGGCGCGCGCCAGATCTTCCGTGCAGGCGGGGCAGGAATTCAAGTGTGCTTCTAGACCGACCCGCTCGCCCGGCGCGAGTGCACTGTCCAGGTAAGCGTGCAGGAGGCTGTCGTCCAGATGATCAGTCACCTTTCGTCAGACTCCTTGCCAAAGTTTTCCGCGCCCGGTAGAGGTGGCTCTTGACATCGCTGAGCGGAATCTCCAGCAGTTCCGCAATCTCAGCATAGCTCATTTCCTGGTAGTGTCGCATTTCAATCACGGCTCGGTAGCGAGGCGGCAACTGCATGATCGCCCGCCGCAGGCCGGCCGAGGCCTGGGCTCCCGCAAGGACACTCTCCGGTTCATTCCCGGCTGCGACCAGCGGCCGGTCGCGATCTTCATCCAGCTCCTGGCTCGGCGGAGTCCGGCGATCCAGGTGGTTGAGACAGACGCGGGTGGCCACCCGCCGAACCCAAGGGCCAAATGGCCGGTCCACGTCATAGGTCGCCAGCCTGCGGTAGGCCCGGATAAAGCTCTCTTGTGCCAGGTCTTCCGCCTCCATTCGTTCGCCGAGCATTCGATAGCAAACGTTGAACACCGCTGACTGATACCGCCGGACCAGCTCCCCGAAGGCCTGGACCTCGCCGCGACGGGTGCGAAGCACCAGATCACGGTCGGCTGGCTCTGGCATACTTCAAGAGTACTACAGGGGCGGAGCCCAGAATGTCGCGTTCGGCTCGGAGCCTCACTCCGAGGATTAACCGATGCTAATCCCAGACCTCTCCCCGAGTACGATTCCGATTTGTATAAGGTTTGTTGACGAAAAATCACTAGATTGGTAGAGTTTTCACGAATACAATATCGGCTTGAGGAGTTTGCCGTACATGGCAGTCGCTACACTGATTTCGTTGCGCGAAGGCTTGGAAGCCGCCCTGATTGTGGGCATCCTGCTTGGTTACCTTCGCAAGATCGGCCATCCTGCCGGGAGAGGACCCGTCTGGATCGGCGTGCTGGCCGCAGTGGTCCTCAGCATCGGGGTGGCGTTCATTATTCAAACTGTCGGCCTCAAACTCGAGGGCAGCGCCGAGCAGCTCTTCGAAGGAACCACAATGTTCCTGGCGGTTGGTGTGCTCACCTGGATGATCTTCTGGATGCGTTACCAGGCCCGCCTCATGCGGACCAGCCTGGAACAAAACGTGCAGACCGCGATCGCCGCGGGCCGAAACCGAGGCCTGGCGGTGGTCGCGTTTGTGGCGGTCTTCCGCGAGGGTGTTGAGACCGCTCTTTTCCTCTCTGCGGCTGCCTTCGCGTCTGATGATGGAGGAACTCTACCCGGCGCCGTGCTTGGACTGGGACTGGCGGTCTTGATCGGCTACCTGATCTACGCCACGACTGCCCGCTTGAATGTTCGGGTCTTCTTCAACTTGACCAGTGTGCTGCTCCTAATTTTCGCGGCCGGATTGTTTGCTCACGGCGTCCACGAGTTTCAAGAGGCCGGGGTTTTTCCTACGTTGAATCCCCAGCTGTGGAACACGAACCATATCTTGGATGAAAGCTCAACGATCGGCGAGTTCCTCAAGGCGTTGATCGGCTACAACGGCAATCCCTCATTTGAGGAAGTGGCGGCCTACCTGCTGTACTGGGTAGCGACCCTGGTAGGGGTGCGCTTGTGGATGCAGGGAAAGTTTGGCGCTCGGTTGAAGCCAGTCTGAGTCGAAAACGGTAACCTGACCCGAAACTCAACCAGCCCCGGTCCGGGGCTGGTCTGTTTCTGGGCACACGCGTGTTGCCGGTGAAGCGGCGCTATGGCGCCCGGATCTCGGGGGCCAGTTCGGGATTCTCCCGGTTGTTTCGTACAAATGCCTCGGCCAGGTCCGGATCGAACTGTTCGAATCGAAGCAAGCGGCCCCATGAGGTCATTGCCACTGGAACTTCCAGCGAAGGCCAGGGAAATCCGATCACTTTATAGTTCCCCACCCGGCCCATCACTTGTTGGATGTCCCCCTTCAGGTCCTCACAGCTGCCGGCTGACAACCCCTCGCAGTCATACCAAAAGATCACATAGCCGTGCTCCAGGCTATGCACAAGATAACCTCCCGGAAAGGGATTGAAAGAGCCGGCCTGTTCTTCGTCGTAGAACCCGGCGAATGCCTGGGTCGGGTAATGCCGGCCGGAGGAGGGCGGGTCAGAATTGTAGGCGCCCGGATCGGTTCCCTCTGGAACATGGCTTGCCTGCGCGGTCGGCACCGGCTCGACCTC
>CAYHSI010000008.1:0-6396 GCA_964359225.1 uncultured Anaerolineaceae bacterium | reverse complement strand
GTGCGGTCGGCGGCCGCCGCGTCCTCGATCGTCACCAGCAGCAGGGTGCGTTTGTTGGGATCCATCGTCGTTTCCCAGAGTTGGCCGGCGTTCATCTCGCCCAGACCCTTGAAGCGGCTGATCACCGGCTTCCGGCGGCCAAGATCTTTGAGGATCCGGTCGCGGTCCGCCTCCGTATAAGCGTAGAGCACTTCCTTCTTTTCTGAGATTCGGAAAAGCGGCGGCTGGGCGATGAAGAGGTGCCCGGCCTCGATCATTTTCGGCATGTACCGGAAAAAGAAAGTGAGCAGCAGCGTCCGGATGTGGCTGCCATCCACATCGGCGTCGGTCATGATGATCACCCGCCCATAGCGCAGTCCCTCCAGGTTGAAGCTCTCCCCAATCCCGGTCCCCAGGGCGGAGATCACGGTCTTCACTTCGTTGTTCGACAGCACTTTGTCCAGCCGGGCCCGCTCGGTGTTGAGGATCTTTCCCCGGAGCGGGAGGATCGCCTGGAAATTCCGGTCGCGGCCCTGCTTGGCGGTCCCGCCCGCCGAATCACCCTCCACGATATACACTTCGCATTTGTTGGGATCTCGTTCCGAGCAGTCCGCTAGTTTGCCCGGCAAGGTGAGGCTCTCGAGGGCGCTCTTCCGGAACACCAGATCCCGCGCCTTGCGGGCCGCATCGCGAGCTCGGGCGGAGGTGAGGCACTTCTCCACGATGGCCCGGCCGGCCCGCGGGTCGCCTTCCAAGAATTCGCCGAATCGCTCGCCCAGGACCTGCTGGACCTGGGTCTGCACCTCGGCGTTCATCAACTTGACTTTGGTCTGGCTCTCGAACTGCGGGTCGCGGTGCTTGATCGAAACGATGGCGGTCATGCCCTCCCGGGTGTCTTCTCCGGAAAAATTCGGGTCAGCGTCCTTAAGCAATCCACTCTTGCGGGCGTAGTCGTTAATGCTTCGAGTGACCGAGGCCCGCAATCCGGTGAGATGGGTCCCACCATCGATCGTGTTGATCGTGTTGGCAAATGAATAGACCGACTCGGCGTAGGCGTCGGTGTATTGCAGTGCGACCTCGATCCCGGTTCCGGCCACCTGCCGGTCAGCGTGGACCACCGGGTGCAATACATGCCGATTGCGGTTGAGGTACTTGACGAACGAGACAATCCCGCCTTCGAAGTAGAAGGTCATCTCTCGCTCAGCTCGCTCATCCACAAAATAGATCATGACCCCCCGGGTCACGAATGCCATCTCGCGAAAGCGCTGCACTAAAGTCTCGAATCGGTATTCCAGATTCCCCTTAAAGACCTCCCGATCGTAAAGGAAAGTGGTCGTGGTGCCGGTGTCTGCCTTCGCAGCCTTGCCGACCACTTCGACCGGGCCGGCTGGCACCCCGCGGGCGTAGCGCTGGGCGTGAACCTTGCCGTCCCGTCGGACCTGCACTTCGCACCACTCGGAGAGAGCGTTGACCGCCGAAACTCCGACCCCGTGCAACCCGCCGGAGACCTTATAACCGTCGCCCCCAAATTTGGCGCCAGAGTGCAGCGTGGTCATCACGACTTCCAAGGCCGGCTTCTTGATCCGAGGGTGCTTTTCGACGGGTATCCCGCGTCCGTTGTCTTCCACCGTGACGCTGCTGTCGGGGTGAATCCTCACGTTGATTCGGTCACAGGCCCCGGCCAGCGCCTCGTCGATCGAGTTGTCCACCACCTCAAAGATCAGGTGATGCAGGCCCCGAATGTCGGTGCCGCCCACATACATCCCCGGGCGGCGGCGAACGGCCTCCAGTCCTTCCAGGACCTGGATGTCCTTGGCTGCGTAACTGTTGGTCCTCTTGACCGGCTTCTTGGTGGTCTTGCGGGCCTTCGTCTTCGCCAAAGTGGTACTCCTCAGTCTTAGGCGGTCGGCGGGCGGCTGCGCACGGCCCTGGCCTGCTCCAGCCATTCCCGCCGGCCTTGATAGTAGGCGTAACTGCCGGCCACCAGGGTTGTGCTGACAAACCCGTGCCCGATCATAGCCAGCATCGAAAACCAGGAGCTCTCCGCCGGAAGCGCCCAGATTAGGCCCATCAGCCAGTAGGCACCGAAGCCGAGCAGCAGGAATCCAACCGTGCTCAGCAGGTTCCAGCGCACCAGCACGATGCTCTCCAGCATGGCTCGAACCACGCCCAGGTTATAACGGACAATACCATGTGGCGTGAAAGCCAGGTAGACCGCGAGCCAAAACATCAGGATGAGACCCAGGTAGAGCACCCCCACCCCGAACAGCGGGAGAATTAATGAAGCAACTCCGAAAGCAAGTCCCACCGAGGTGGCGGTCGCGATCGCCCCGATGAAGAGTACGAACCCGAATCCCACCATTCGGATGGCGGCCTTCCAAGTCGACCCGAGCTCTGCCTCGGACGCGATGGCTTGCGCGATCCAGTGCTGGTAATAGGCGCCGAAAGCCAGGCCCAGCGCGGACAACGACAGCCAGAGCAAGATGGCCAGCCCCGGCTGGGCGACCTCGAGCGGGTTCGCCTGCCCGAGTGGGTTGAGGACCGGCATCCTACCGGCCATCAGGCTGGGGACGCCGAATGGAAGTGTGCTCAGCGAGGAGAGCAAGTTGAAGCGCTCACTCAACGAGCGGATGCTTTCCTGCACCAGCGCCGCCTGCTCCCCGGCCAACCCGCTGGACCGCAGGACTTGGTCCTGGACCCAGCCGAAAATGCCGGCCGTCCGAAAGTGCGGTCCGAGCCAGAGCAGGAGGTCAATTAGCAGCGGAGGGATGATCAGCAGCGGGCGGGCGGCGACTCGATCGAAGCCCGTAGCGAAGGCAGCCAACACCCCGATGGGCTTCGAGCCGGCTTGCGAATCCACGAAAACCGATTCTACCATTACAATGCCCCAACTGCTGTGGCCGGGCCGTGGATCGCGCTGCTTACGGATTTTGGTACCCAAGATACCTTCGCCGGCGTCCTGCGAGGGGTCCTCGCCACCCTTGCCCCGCACGCCTCGCTGTTGGACCTGACCCACGACATCCCACGCGGAGACGTGCGGGCCGCCGCTTTCGCTCTGTGGCAAGCCACCCCGTATTTCCCGCCTCAGACCATCTTTATCTGCGTCGTCGATCCGGGAGTCGGCTCAGCCCGCCGAGCCCTGGCCGTCGCCTGGAAAGAGCGGATTTGCGTCGGCCCCGATAATGGCCTGTTTAGTTATCTGATCGAGCGGGATGGCCCACCGGAGGCCGTCGAGCTGGCCGAACCGGGATACCAACTTCCGAAACCGAGCCCGACTTTCCAGGGCCGAGACGTTTTTGCGCCGGCCGCCGCCCACCTGGCCTCCAGTGTCAAGCTCCCGGATCTTGGACCGCCGGCGAGCGATCTTGTCCGTTTCGCCACTCCCCGCCTGCAAGCGGTCGAGAGCTTCGGCATCGAAGGCGAGGTGCTGCACGCGGATCGGTTTGGCAACCTGATGACCAGCATCGGAGTCCTGCGCCGCGAAGCGGAAGGCCTGACCTTGGAACCCTGGCTGGGACAGGGGCCGATCCGGCGGGTTGTGGGAAGCGAACCTCGGGTGCGCCTGGCCTCGGGTGAGGAGTTGGAATTGCTGCGGACCTACAGCGACGTCCCGCCGGGCCGCGGGCTGGCCTATATCGGCAGCAGCGGCCTGGTTGAAATCGGGATCAATCAAGCTTCGGCTGCCGCCGGACTGAAGATCGCTCCCGGCGATACCGTTCAGCTTCGAGTCAGGAACTAGCCATGGCTTCGTTCCGGATCGAAGGTGGGCACCCTCTCAACGGCGAAGTCACTCCCTCCGGAAACAAGAACGCCGCCCTCCCACTCATGACCTCCTGCCTGATGACCGACGAACCGGTGACCTTGCACAACGTTCCGGACATCGGGGATGTGGACATCATGCGGAGTTTGCTCGGCAGCCTGGGAGTCGAGCTGGAGCAGCTCGGCCCGGGCTCACTCCGCCTGCGGGCCCATGCTGCGATGCGAGCCCGGCTCGATCCGGAATTGTGCCGCCGGATCCGGGCTTCGATCCTGTTGGCCGGCCCGATGCTGAGCCGCTTCGGCGGGATCGACTTGCCGCCCCCGGGCGGGGATGTGATCGGCCGCCGACGGGTCGACACTCACCTGCTAGCGCTCAAGAACCTGGGCGCCGAGGTCGGGTACAACGAGCGCGAATTCCACATGGAGGTCAAGGGGCGGCTGCGCGGTGGGGAAGTCTTGTTGGACGAGGCCAGCGTCACGGCGACTGAGAACGCGATCATGGGGGCGGTGCGGGCCAAGGGCACCTCCGTGATTCGCAACGCGGCTTCGGAGCCGCACGTCCAGGAGCTCTGCCACTTCTTGAACGGCCTCGGTGCCCGAATCCGAAATATCGGATCCAACACTCTGGAGATCGAGGGAGTCGATCGGCTGCACGGTGGCGAGTTCACGATCGGGCCGGACTATTTGGAGGTGGTCAGCTTCATCGCGGCCGCCAGCGTGACCGGAGGATCGGTTCGGATTCGGAAAGCCGGCCCCCAGCACCTGGACATGATCCGGCTGGTATTCAATCGGCTCGGAGTGGATTGGGTCGAGAAAGAGGGGGACCTCCTGGTGGCGGCCCGACCCCCAATGGAGATCCAATCCGACCTGGGCGGATTCGTTCCCGAGATCACGGTTATGCCATGGCCGGCCTTCCCAACCGATCTGATCAGCATCGCCATCGTGGTAGCCAGCCAGGCCAAAGGATCGGTCCTCTTCCACGACTGGATGTACCCCAGCCGGATGTTCTTCGTCGACAAGCTGGTCTCCATGGGCGCCCGGATCATTCTGTGCGACCCCCACCGCTGCATCGTCGAGGGGCCGACCCAATTGATCGGCGAACACTTGGATAGCCCGGACATTCGGGCGGGGATGGCGCTGGTCTTGGCCGCCCTGGCGGCCAAGGGGACCTCCACCATCCGAAACGTCGGACAGATCGAGCGGGGATACGAACGAATCTACGAAAAGCTTCGACTGCTCGGTGCACAGATCGAACGGATCAACGATTCGGTACCAGCCGGCTCAGTTGATTGACCCCTTCACTCAGCTTGCGGTATAATCCACCGGCGCTTCAGCCAAGCGCGAGAGTCGAACCAACGAATGCCTAAGCGAACCTATCAACCCAAGATCCGCCGGCGAGTCCGAGTCCACGGGTTTCGAGCCCGAATGGCGAGCAAGGCCGGCAGGGAAGTTCTCCGGCGACGCAGGCGGAAAGGCCGCTACCGCCTTGCCGTCCGCAAGAACGCGCACGTTAAGAAGACCAACTGGAACGGCTGACGACAGGATCGGGGTTATCAGCGAGCCCCGGGTGAACCGGAAGTTCAGGCTAACCAGCGCAACGGATTTCAAGCGGGTGCGGCGTACTGGGAAGTCTCATGCCCACCCGCTCGTTTTTTTGATCGCCAGCCCCAATGGAGGAAAGCCATCCCGGATCGGGGTGAGCGCCAGCCAGTCGTTTGGGAACGCGGTCAAACGCAATCGGGCCAAGCGACGGATGCGGGCAGCGGTGCGGGTGCTCTACGCAGCCATTCAACCAGGCTGGGACCTGATTCTCACCGCCCGGCCCGGGCTCGATCGGGCTGGCTGGCCTGAACTGCTCGAGGCCATCGGCGGATTAGTTCACCGGGCCCAATTGGCCAATGGAGGTAGCAAGTCGCGCAATGGGCGCACTGCATGAAAGCGGGATCGCCGCCTTGGCGGGTACGGCTAGGCGGGAGAAAGGGCACCAGCATCTGGACGAACCTGCCCTGCGGGATATCCCGGTCACTCTCGCCACTCTGCCACGGCTGCCGGCCCTGGCGCTGATCCGGTTCTATCAGGCCACCCTATCCCGAACCTTGCCGTCCGGGACTTGCCGCTTCACACCGACTTGTTCACACTACACCTATCAAGCCATTGCCAAGTTTGGGCTGCTCAAGGGCTCGGCTCTCTCGGCCTGGCGAATCTTGCGCTGCCAACCCTTCAGCAAGGGTGGCTACGATCCAGTCCCGTGAGGTCCTTTCGCGCATGATCGCCAAGCTGCCGGTCTCCCTACTGCCGACTTCCTTGTTGTTTGCCGCGGCACTGCTGCTCGCCGGATGCGCGGGAGCCGGTGTTCAAGGCGCATCCAGCTGGCCTGGCCTTGCCAGTGACAGCGATCGGGCCTACGTGGCCTACAACCAGGCCATCTATGCGGTCGATCTCGAGTCCGGCGCCTTGGCCTGGACGTACCCCGCCGCCCCGGCGCGGGGTCGGCAATTCTACGCGCCGCCGGCGGTTTCGCCGGCTGGCCTCCTGTACGTTGGCGATTTCCTGAATCAGATCACCGCGCTCGACTCGGCGGACGGCTCGGTGGAATGGGGACCGCTCCAGCTTTCCACCCCCAATCAGCGGATCATCGGCGGTCCGACAGTCGACGAC
>CAYHSI010000007.1:0-26335 GCA_964359225.1 uncultured Anaerolineaceae bacterium | reverse complement strand
CCCGGACGCCGACTTTTTTTCGGGGCGGTTCCTGCTCTTCCTTCGGCTCCGGCTCGGCGGGCATTCCTTCGGCCCGGATCTGCTCGAGGCGCTCCTCCAGGTCGGCGAGCTGAAATTCCGCTTGTTGGAAGGGGCCGCGCCGCAAGCGATGTGGGAGGGCCAGTTCTGCGGCGCGGGCGATGTCGGTCTCTCCGATCGCGCTGCGGCCCTCGAAGGCGGCATGGGCCTTGGCGGCCTTCAAGATGACTAGATCGGCCCGATGCCCGTCCACCCGCAGGGCGGAGGTCAGGGCGGCGATGGCGTGCAAGTCTCGCCCATGGTAGGTGACCGAATCCACGAGTCTGCGGCCGGCCTCGATCTTATTGGAGAGCGCCAGCTCCTTCTCCATCCATTCTTCTCGGAAGCCCTCCGGATCGGTCTCGAATGCCAGGTTGCGCTCCATGATGGCCACCCGGTCCCACGGATCTGCCAACCCCCGGATGTCGACCGAGAGCGCGAAGCGGTCCAACAGCTGGGGACGCAGGTCGCCCTCCTCCGGGTTCATCGTGCCGACCAGGATGTAGCGCGAGGGATGGGTGAATGAAATCCCTTCTCGTTCAATGATGTTCATGCCCAGGGCGGCCGAGTCCAACAGCAGATCCACCACGTGGTCGTCCAGCAGATTGACTTCGTCAATATAGAGCAAACCCCGGTTGGCCGAGGCCAGCACCCCTGGTTCAAAGTGGCGCTCGCCTTCCTTGATGGCGCGCTCGATATCCAGGGTGCCTACCACCCGGTCCTCCGTGGCGGAGACCGGCAGGTCGACAAAAGGAGTACGGAAGACGGCCGTCGGCAGCCGTTCGCCGCCCGACGCCCGCTCCCGGCACTCCGTGCACCAGGTCATCGGCTGGTCGGGGTCGCAGCTGAACCGACAATCCGCCACGACCTTGACTTCGGGGAGCAAGGCGGCCAACGCCCGGGCGGCGGTGGATTTTGCAGTCCCCCGCTCGCCTCGGATGAGCACTCCGCCGATCCGCGGATTGACGGCGTTCAAGACGAGCGCACGCAGCATGCGCTCTTGTCCGACAATGGCGGTAAAGGGGTAAACCGGCGCCATGACTTGGCTGTTTCTTGGCCGTTAGTACTCGGCCGCGCGGCATTATACCCCCTCGAGAATCGGGGCAGGTTGCCAAAGCTCATTCCTAGCCTTTATAATCAACCTTCTGGCACACTCATGAGCAACGATGCAAGACTCTGAAGAAGACCGAACCGCAAGCAGCGAGCCGCTGAAGGTGGCTCCGGTCCACCCGATGGACGCCCTGCTCGAATCCCAGGATTATGAGCTGGAAGCTCCTCGCCGCGGCGAAATCCGGACTGGGACGATCGCCCGGGTCACCGAGACCGACGTGTTGGTCGACATCGGGGCGAAATCAGAGGGCATCATCTCGGCGAGGGAACTGGAGCAGCTCAGCCCGGATCAGCGAGCCATGCTCGGGGTTGGCAAGGAAATAAACGTCTATGTTCTGCGATCAGGCGGCGGGAACGCGCCTGAGCTCTCGCTGGCCCGAGCGGAAGAAGAACAGGATTGGTCGACGGCTGAAGAACTGTTGAGCAGCAAGGCCATTTTCGAAGGGGAAGTGTCCGGCTATAACAAAGGGGGGCTGATCGTGACTTTGGGTCGGTTGCGGGGCTTCATGCCGGCCTCCCAAGTTAGCCTGCCGCGCCGGCGGCGGGCCGAGGGGGAGACCCCCGACCAGCGCTGGGGCAAAATGGTGGGCGAGCAAATCGTCAGCAAAGTAATCGAAGTGGATCGACAGCGAAACCGGCTGATCCTCTCCGAGCGATCGGCAGCCCGCGAGTCGCGGGAGGCTCTCAAGGAACGGTTGATTTCAGAATTGACCGTGGGCGAGGTGCGAACCGGGCACATTATCAGCCTGGCTGATTTTGGCGCCTTTGTGGACATCGGCGGCGCGGACGGACTGGTGCATGTCTCGGAGATTTCCTGGAAACGGGTGAACAACCCCCGGGAAGTTCTGAACATCGGTGACGAGGTGCAGGTGAAGGTGCTCGGAGTCGATCCAGAGCGCAATCGCATCAGCCTCTCGATCCGTGAGCTGGAGGCCAATCCCTGGGAGTTGATCCAGGAAAAATACGGCGAGGGAAAGTTAGTGCAAGGTAAGATCACCAAACTGACGAAGTTCGGGGCTTTTGCCAGCTTGGCCGGCCTCGAAGACTATGGGATCGAGGGGCTGGTTCACATCTCTGAGCTGTCCGATCAACGGATCCTGCACCCCAGCGAGGCGGTGCAGGAAGGTCAGGATTTGACATTGCGGGTGCTGCGGGTGGAGCCTGAACGGAGGCGAATCGGCCTGAGCCTGCGGCGGGTCGACTCGGCCGATTATGTCGAGCAGGATTGGGCGTCCGCAGTCCAAGAACAAATGCAGGTAGAGCCGGTCATGGATTTCGATGCCGAACTCGAGGCGGAAGCGGAATTGGCTGGGCTCGAGGAGGACCCAATTCAAGAAGTCGCGGCTAAACAAGGGGAGCAGCTCCCCGCCGAGACCGAGGCGGAGAATTAACCGGATAGGACTAGCTACTGGGAGTGCCAGAGAGGACTCTTTGGTAGAATCCGATCAGTCAGTAATCGTCTAGGAGAAAACAGTTCGTGGCCGACAAGATGGAGCGCTTCACCCAACGGGCCCGACGAGTGCTCAGCCTGGCGCACGAGGAGGCTGAGCGGCTGCATCACAACTACATTGGCACCGAGCACCTGCTGCTCGGGCTCATCCGGGAGGAGGGGGGCGTCGCCGGCCGAGTGCTGCGCAACCTGGGGCTGGACCCTGCCCGGGTGAAGGACATGGTCGAACGGCTGACCGGGGTCGGCCGCAACGCAGGCAGCCGGATCGAGCTGGCTCCCGGTACCGAACAAGTACTTCAGATGGCGATCGAAGAGGCCCGCCGGATGGGGCATCACTACATCGGGACCGAACACTTACTGCTGGGCATGATCCGCCAGAACGAAGGCGTGGGGATGGACGTGCTGCGCCGGCTAGGGACCAGCCCCGAGCAGATCCGGCGGGAGACCCGCCGGGTGCTGCAGGAGGCCCCCATTCGACGTGCCACCCAGGCGTCCGGCCGAGAACGAAAAGAGCCGCAGGTGAAGACCCCCCTGGTGGATCAGCTGGCAACCGACCTCACCGGGATGGCCGAAGAAGGCAAGCTGGACCCGGTGATCGGGCGCCAGAAGGAAATCGAGCGGGTGATCCAGATCCTGGCCCGGCGGACCAAGAACAACCCCGCCTTGATCGGCGAACCGGGTGTCGGCAAGACCGCGATCGTCGAGGGCTTGGCTCAACGGATCGTGGCCGGGGAGACTCCCGAACCGCTGCTGGGGAAACGGGTGCTGCAATTGGACGTCGGCTCGTTGGTTGCCGGCACCATGTATCGCGGCCAATTCGAGGAGCGGCTGAAGCGAGTGATTGACGAATTGAAGTCCTCGGGGTCCATCTTATTTATCGATGAAGTTCACATGCTGGTTGGCGCTGGCTCGGCGGGGTCCTCGGTGGACGCAGCCAATATCCTGAAGCCGGCGCTTTCGCGTGGCGAGCTGCAAGTGATCGGCGCGACGACCCTGGATGAATACCGCAAGTACATTGAAAGCGACTCGGCGCTGGAGCGCCGGTTTCAGCCGGTGTATGTCGACGAACCCACCATCGAGGAGACGATCGACATTCTGCGCGGGGTGCGGGCCCCCTATGAGAATCACCACAAGCTGGTGATCACCGATGAGGCCCTGGAGGCCGCCACCCACCTTTCCTCCCGCTACGTGACTGATCGTTTTCTGCCGGACAAGGCCATTGACTTGATCGATGAGGCGGGCTCCCGGGTGCGCATGTACAAGAGCCCGGTTGCCCGCTCGCTGCAGGAGACTCTGCTGCAATTGCGGGAGTCCCGCGAAGCGCATGCCCTGGCGATCGAAGAGGCCCGCTACGATGACGCCCAAGAGCTGATGGAGCATACGGACGAGCTCGAGGAGAAACTCACTAAACTGCGGGCAGGCTGGGAGCGGAGCGAGGACAGCCCACGGGTCACCGCCGACGACATCGCCGAGGTCGTGTCGATGTGGACCGGCGTCCCGGTGATGCAGATTGCCCAAGAAGAATCACAGCGCTTGCTGCAGATGGAAGAGGTGCTACACCAGCGGATCATAGGGCAAAACGAAGCGATCGAGGCGATTTCCAAGGCCGTGCGCCGGGCGCGGGCCGGGCTCAAGGATCCGCACCGACCGGTCGGCTCGTTTATTTTCCTGGGCCCCACCGGGGTCGGCAAAACCGAGTTGAACAAGGCCCTGGCGGAGTTCTTGTTTGGTAGCGAAGACGCCCTGATTCAGATTGATATGTCGGAGTTCATGGAGCGGCACTCCGTCAGCCGGCTGGTCGGGGCTCCCCCCGGCTATGTGGGCTATGACGACGCAGGCCAGTTGACGGAGGCAGTGCGGAGGCGCCCGTACTCGATCGTGGTGTTTGACGAAATCGAGAAGGCCCATCCCGAAGCTCACAACATGCTGCTGCAGATCATGGAAGAAGGTCACCTGGCCGACGCGCGGGGCCGCAAGGTCGATTTCCGCAATGCCATTGTCGTGATGACCTCCAATTTGGGGGCCGAACTGATCATGCACCAGACCGAACTGGGTTTCGCGACCAAGCGGGATGAAGGGCAGGAAGAACGCCTGGCTTATCAGGAAATGCACAAGAAGCTGACCGACGCGCTCCGCAAGGAGTTCCGTCCGGAGTTCATTAATCGAGTTGACTCGATCATCGTGTTCCATGCCCTGACGATGGACCAGATCAAGCAAATCGTCGATCTGGAGCTGGCCAAAGTGGCCACCCGGCTCGAGGCCTACAGCATCACGCTGCAGGCCTCCGAGGCGGCCCGCGTGCTGCTCGCCGAGTTGGGCTACGATCCGGAAATGGGTGCCCGACCGCTGCGACGGGTGATCCAAAGCAAGGTCGAGGATCGCCTTTCAGATGCGCTGCTCACCGGCGAGTTCGCGGATGGTGATTCGATCTCCGTGGATGTCGCAGACGGGGAACTAGTGCTCAAACCCGGAGAGCGGGCCGGTGAGGAAGAACCGGCGGTCGCCGCCAACTAGGGCGAACCAAGATTGCCATCGGGCTGCCCGGCATGGGCAGCCCTTTTCTTTTTCCTCCCGCTTTGCCAGCCAGCTATAATTCGAAGTACCCCTATCGGTTCGACCTCCAGGAACTTCCATGGCGAAATTGAGGACCCAGTATGTATGCCAGCAGTGCGGCCGAACAGCCGCCAAGCCGCTCGGTCGTTGTCCTCAATGTGGCGAGTGGAACAGCATGGTCGAGGAGGTCGTGGAATCGCGCCCCAGCAGTACGGCCACGGTGTATGGCCAGGTGCCAGTCCGGCTGGACCAGATCGAGACAGGAAATGACGACCGGCTGCCGCTCGGGATCGCGGAGTTCGCCCGAGTGTTGGGGGGCGGGGTCGTCCCGGGGTCGCTGGTGCTAATCGGGGGGGACCCCGGAATCGGTAAATCAACCCTGTTGCTGCAGGTAAGCGTCGGGATGGCTGCCCGCGGGCCGGTCTTGTACGTCTCAGGCGAGGAATCGGTCGGGCAGATCAAGAATCGGGCCGCCCGCCTGACGGATGGCGCAGCCCCGGCAGACCGGATGTATCTGCTCACCGAGACTGACCTTGGGAGGGTGATCGGCCACATCGAAGAGCTGCGTCCACTGCTGACGGTGATTGACTCAATTCAGACCATGCAATCCGAAGATATCGATTCGGCAGCCGGATCAATCTCCCAGGTTCGCGAGTGCGCGGCCAGGCTGCAGGCCACCGCCAAGTCTTCCGGAGTGGCGATCTTCCTGGTGGGACATGTAACCAAGGAAGGTGCCATTGCCGGCCCACGAGTGCTCGAGCACATCGTCGACACCGTGCTTTACCTCGAAGGGGACTCGTTCCACAGCTACCGATTGCTGCGCTCCGTCAAGAATCGCTTTGGCCCGACGAACGAGGTCGGAGTTTTCGAAATGGGAAGTTCGGGGTTGGTGGAAGTCGCGAACCCCTCGGAGGCGTTCCTGGCTGAGCGAAAGGCCGATGCCCCGGGGTCTGCGATTGCGATCACCATGGAAGGCACCCGCCCGCTGTTGGTGGAGGTTCAGGGCCTCACCAGCCCGAGCGCCTTCGGCTATCCCCGGCGCACCGCCAACGGGGTGGATAACAATCGGCTGCTGCTGCTTGTGGCCGTGCTTAGTCGGCGGGTGGGAATCCAGCTCTCCGACCAGGATGTGTTTGTCAACGTGGTGGGCGGGCTTCAAGTCAGCGAACCAGCGGCAGATCTGGCGCTGGCCAGCGCCATCGCTTCGTCCGCTCGCGACCGGGCGTTGCCCCCCGATCTCGCCCTGGTAGGGGAGGTGGGTCTGTCCGGAGAGCTGCGGAGCGTGGCGCAATTGTCGGCCCGATTGAGTGAGGCCTCGAAACTCGGCTTTCGGGAAGTGGTGGTTCCCACGACCGCTCGCGGCGGCGTACCCGCGCCTGCAGGGCTAAAAGTCAGCGTGGCGGCGAGTCTCGCCGAGGCGTTGTCGCTAGTTCTACGCGGCGGCGGCTGATTCATTGCTTCCGAACTACGAATCATCAACGACGGCGTGCTGGAAGCGCGGATTCCGGGTTTCGCCTGCTAGAGTTCGGGTAGCCGGTCCGACCTCCAGTTCTTAAGATTCAATGCGCACTCGATTCGGACTGGTTCGGGGCATCGATCTTGGGCATACATCTGGCGGGCAGCTTCCCGAAGCCCGGCCAGGTTGGGCGGTTAAGCAGAGCCGACCGAGTTCGGCCGCCACTGAGACCTGCTGTTCTGCTTTAAGGCGCGGATCACTTAAAGTTTCGAATCTTTTTAGATTGGCGGGGGTCGCGAACATTGATCGCCTCGAGCCTCTCTGCTAGAATTCATCGCGCGCGGGTCTTGGGGGGCCCGGGCGCTCGAGACGACGGGGCCCTCTTCTCCAGGAACAGTAGCCCGACAGCTCGTTCTTCGACAATTCAAACGATCAACACCCCTCGCCCGCACGGGCGATTCTCGGAGGTCCGCATGAACGCGGAGCGACTCTGGCAGGCTGCGCTGGGCCAATTGCAGGTCGAGATGCCCAAAGCGGCCTTTGATACCTGGGTGCGCGACGCAGAACTGCTGGCCTATGAAGACGGCCAATTCATAGTCGGGGTGCAGAATGCGTTCGCCCGGGATTGGTTGGCCGAACGGCTGGGGCCGATTGTCACTCGGGTGTTGACCGGGATCGCTGGAAGGACCGTGGAGGTCCGTTTTGTGGTCTGGCAACCCGAAGTCAACCCCGGGGAGCCGGCTGCCCCGGAGATGCCGGCCAGTCTCCAAATCGGTCTCAATCCCCGCTACACCTTTGAGAACTTCGTCGTTGGGAAGAGCAATCGGCTGGCCCAGGCCGCCGCCCAGGCAGTCGCTGATAATCCGGCCGGCCCCTACAACCCGCTATTCCTCTACGGTGGAGTCGGTCTCGGGAAGACCCACCTGCTGCACGCGATCGCGCATGCCTGTGCCGCCGCCGGGCAGCGGCCGGTCTACGTCTCCGCCGAGGATTTCACCAACGGGCTGATCGACGCCATCCGCACCCACAGCACATCCGCATTCCGGGATCGCTATCGGCAGGCGGAGATCCTGCTGGTCGACGATGTTCAGTTCATTGCGGGCAAGGAATCAACCCAGGAGGAATTCTTTCACACCTTCAACGCGCTGCACGGACAGGCCAGGCAGATCGTCCTGTCCTCCGATCGGTCGCCAAAGTCCTTCGCAACCCTGGAGGAACGGCTGCGCTCACGGTTCGAGTGGGGACTGGCAGCCGACATCCAACCACCTGATTTCGAGACCCGAGTCGCCATCCTGCGCTCCAAGGCGGAGCGGGCCGGCCGGACCGTACAGCATGAGCATCTGGAGCTAATTGCCCGCCGAGCCCAAAACAACATTCGGGAGCTGGAAGGGGCACTGACCCGGGCCTTCGCCCTTGCAGATCTCACCGGGGCCGAGTTGGGGGAGGAGACGATCGAGGCCTCCCTTTCGGAGTTGGCCTCCAAGACCAGCCGGCTGACCCCCGGAAGGATCATCGCCGCCGTGGCACAGCAGTTCCAAGTGCCGGAAGCCGAACTGTGCGGACCGCGGCGGACTCGGCGGCTCGCCCTGCCGCGGCAAGTGGCGATGTATCTGATCCGGGAGGAAACCGATGAATCGCTCCCCCGGATTGGCCAGGCGCTGGGCGGCCGTGACCATACCACGGTGATGTATGGCTATGAGCGAATTGCCGACCGACTTGAGACTGACGAGGGGCTGCGCAGGCAGGTCATCGCCATTCGGAGTTCACTGTTCCAGTGAGTGGGATGGAGCGGAGAGTTTCCACCCGCCGCCAAGTTGGCGGCGTTTTCTCTAACCCCGGATCGGGGCCATCACGGTATTGATGACGGCCCGCAGCTGATTGATTGAGAAGGGCTTCGCCACAAAGGCGTCGGCTCCGGCTTGAGCTGCTGCGATTCGCTCCTTGGCCAACACCAGGGCGCTGACGACGATCGTCGGGATCCTGGCTTGAGCCGGGGTCGCCCGCAGTTGTCTGATAAAGGTCAGCCCATCAATCTCGGGCATCATCAGGTCGGTCAGGATTAGGTCCGGACGCTCGCTCTGCAGTAGATCGAAGGCCTGCTCCGCCCCGTTCGCCAGCCGCACTCGGTACCCGTTGCGCACCAGCAATTCGCGGATAATCGTGCAGTACGACGAATCGTCGTCGACCACCAGAACGGTTGGGGAAGCTCCAGGAATTTGACCCACCGGTGGCCTCATATCAGTCTCTAGCTGCTGCTGCAAGGATCATGCCGAGAATTCGGCGCGTTACAATTCGCCAGTCTACACGGGACGGTGCATTTCGCGCCACCCGGCCGGATCGAGGGAGGCGCCAGTGACCGAGGCTTCTGACCTAGCGGGTCTGACGTTATTGGGACACGGGGGCGGTCCAAGCAAGCGGCTCGAGACCTTCCCGAATCGTCATCCCGAGCGCCGATACGTGGTTCGGCTGGAAACGGACGAATTCACCTGTGTCTGCCCCGCCACCGACCAGCCGGACTTTGCGACCATCAGCGTTGAATACATCCCCGACAAGAAGATCCTCGAATCCAAGTCGTTCAAGCTCTACCTGTGGTCATATCGCAATGAAGGCGTTTTTCATGAACACGTGACCAATAAGATCCTCGATGACCTGGTGTCAGTCCTGGAGCCGCATTGGTGCCATGTGCGGGGGGCCTTCAACGTGCGAGGCGGAATCGCGATCACGGTGGAAGCCGAGCATGGCAGCCGGGAGGCGCCGGCCTGAATGCCAGGCCCCCGCTGGTACCCGGCGGTCGTGGCCGTCTTCAGCTCGGCCCTGATCGTTTCCAATATCATCGCGGTCAAGCTCGTCGATCTCTTCGGCCTCACCCTGCCGGCGGGGGTGGTCCTCTTTCCAATGGTCTACATCGTGGGAGACGTCTTGACCGAGGTGTACGGCTTCAGCCGGGCCCGCCAGGCCATCTGGATCGGGTTTGGTTGCAATCTGTTGGCAGTCGGCTCGATCTGGATCGCCGGCCGCCTGCCGGCCGCCGCGTTCTGGAACGCCGGGGTCTATCCAGGACCGGTGGAAGCCGGCCAGGCCTTTCAGGCGATCTTGGGGTTCAGCGGGCGCTTGATTGCGGCTTCATTCCTGGCCTACCTGGTGGGGGAGTTCTTGAACGCCTTCGTGCTGGCCAAACTCAAGCTGGCGACCGAAGGACGAATGCTCTGGCTGCGGACCATCGGCTCCACCCTGGTGGGCCAAGCCGCGGACTCGGCAGTTTTCATTACTGCCGCGTTCTGGGGAATCCTCCCCACCGCCGCGCTGAGCTCGGCGGTGGTTGCACAATGGCTCGTCAAGAGCGGTTATGAGGCGCTGGCGACCCCGCTAACCTATTTGGTGGTCAACGCCCTCAAGCGGGTCGAAGGGGTCGAGGTATTCGATCGCACCACCGACTTCCGCCCCGTTGCGTTCTGAACTCGCCCCCGCCGCTTACAACAAGGACACCGGGTCCACGTCCACGATCCAGCCGCGGGGCATATCCTCAGGAAGCTGCTTGAGCGGGTCAGGGTCTCTAATCACAAGCATCCAGCGATATTCGGCGCGCACCCGGCTGAAGAAGGCCGGCACCGGTCCGATCAGGTCGGTGCGGCGCAATCCGAGCTCCTGAATGCGGGCGGCAAGCAGGCCGGCCAACCGTTCGGCCTCCTTCTGAGCTTTGGCTTCGGCGGAATCCCGAAACTCCAGCCTGATCAGCCGGCGGAACGGGGGATATCCGAGCTCCTTTCGAAGAGCAAGTTCGGCTTGGTAGAACGCGGGATAGTCGTGAGCCGCGGCGGCCTGGATCGCGTAGTGGTCCGGGTCATACGTCTGCAGGATGACCTGGCCGCCGAGCAGACCGCGTCCGGCGCGGCCCGCGACCTGGGTGAGGACTTGAAAGGTACGCTCGGGCGCCCGATAGTCCGGCAGGTACAAACCGACGTCCCCCGAAATCACGCCAACCAGAGTCACCAGCGGCAGATCGAGCCCCTTAGCCACCATCTGAGTCCCGATGAGCACATCCGCCTGCTGAGCAGCGAAGGTCTGCAAGATCAGGTCGTGAGCCCCTTTGCTGCGGGTGGTGTCCCAATCCCAACGGATGGTCCGGACCCCCGGAAACAGACGTTCGACCTCCGCCTGCACCCGCTGGGTTCCGGCTCCGAATTGCTTGATCCGGGGATTGCCGCAATTGGGGCACCGCTCCGGCATACGGCGATCCCTTCCGCAATGATGACAGACCAGGAGCTCCCGCGCACCGTGGAAGGTCAGCGGCGAGTCGCAGTTCGAGCAGCGCAGCACAAATCCACAGTCCCGGCAAAACACGTAGGTTGCAGTCCCCCGCCGGTTCAGGAAGAGGATGGCTTGTTGGCCGCCGTTCAGGGTGGACTCCAACGCCCGATGGAGGGCCCGGCTGAAAATTGATCGATTGCCCGCCCGCAGCTCGTGGCGCATGTCGACGACTCGTACCGGAGGCAAGTCAATCGTCTCGGCAGTCGGACCGGCCGGTTGGTAGCTGCTCTGCAGCCCAAGCCGGGCGGCGTGCTGCTGCAGCACCTGGCGGTGTCCGAGGATCCGCAGCGGAAGCGCAAGCCGGGTGAGCCTGCCCCGATCCGCCTGGTAGCGGGTCACGATATCTGGGGTCGCGGTTCCCAGCAGGCAGACCGCGGAGCAGAGCCGGGCATATTCCAGGGCGGTCTCGCGGGCATGATGCCGAGGAGCCTGCCCGTGTTCCTTATAAGACTCATCGTGCGCCTCGTCGACCACGATCAGCCCGATATCCTGCAGCGGTGCGAAGAGCGCACTGCGCGGACCCACGATGACTGACAACGAACCGGCCCGAGCCCTGCGCCAGGTGTCATAGCGTTCACCTTCGCTGAGCTGAGAGTGGAGCACTCCGAGCCGGCCGGGAAAACGGGCCTGAAATCTGCGCAAAGTCTGAGGGGTGAGAGCGATTTCCGGGACCAAAACGATGGCGGTCCGTCCGCGGTCGAGGGTCGCGGCCACCGCCTGCAGGTAGATCTCGGTCTTTCCGGACCCGGTGACTCCATGCAGCAGAAACGCCTCCCCGCTTTGGTCTTGGATCGCAGCCTGGATGCTCTTCCAGGCGAGGTCCTGGTCTGCGGTGAGGATCGGCGGCTCAACTGGAAGAACCTGTAGCTCAGCTAAGGGGTCCCGCCACACTTCGCGTCCGGCAAAGGCGATGAGACCTTTTCTTTCCAGATAGCGCAAATCCACCGAACTGGCCCCGGTTGCCGAGTACACCTGGGTGGTCTCCAGCGGTTGAGCCTGCCTGGCAAGCAGCTCGAGGACTGCTTTGCGACGGTCGGCTGCCTGGCTGCCCGAGCGACCGAGGCCGTCAAGCGCGGAGGTGACCTCATCCGCCGGCACGGCCAGACTTACGGTTCGAATCGTGCGAGCCCGGACTTTGGGCGGATCGAGCACTGCAACCCGCTCGAGCACTCCCTGCCGCACCAACCCGTCGGCCGCCCGGCGCCAGTTCAGGCGGGGGAGCGACCGGGCGAGCTGGCGGCCCCGCAGCGGACCGCGGCGGGCCAGGAGATGGATCAGGCGCTGCTGGCTGGAGTTCTTTCCGGCCGCTTCTGGCGCAACGAGCGTGTAGAGCGAGTCGCCCGGCCGGCTGAGGCCGGGGGGCAGCATCAGGGTGAGGCACTCCACCAGGGAGGTCCGGTGCTGGGCGGCCAGCCAGCGTGCCAGCCGCAGTTGTTCCGGTGTCAGGACCGGCTCGGGGTCGAGCAAGTCTTCGATGGGCCGGGTCTCAGGAACTGCTGGAGCCCGCGGCAGGCTGACTACGACGCCCTGCACCTGGCGGGGTCCAAACGGAGCGGTGACCAGATGGCCGGGCCGCACCCTGCGCTGCAGATGCGGCGGCAAGTGGTAATGAAAGGTTCCCCGAATTCCGGGCAGATTGACCGCGACCTCAACGTACATTTGACTTAAGCTTGGGGTTCTGAGGCGGGCTGAGGGAAAATCCAAACCCGCGCCACCCGGCGTCCGTCCATCGCAACCACCCGCAGCCGCACGCCGTTCTCGACGATCGTGTCGCCGAGCTTGGCCAGGCGGCCAAGCCGCCCCAACAGGTAGCCGGCGATGGTGTCGTAATGGGGATCGGAGAGCTGGAGCCCGAAATACTCATTCACTTCCTCGATCGGTGTCAAGCCGTTCACCAGCGACGAACCGTCTGGCAGGGGTTCAATTTCGGCCTCTTTACCGAAAGGATCGCTCATCTCGCCGATGATCTCTTCCAGCAGGTCTTCCAGGGTGACGATGCCGGCCGTGCCGCCGTACTCATCCAACACGATCGCCAGATGGTGCTGCCGGGCCCGGAAAATCTGCAGCAGGGTGCTGATCCGGGCGGCTTCGGGGACGAAGATGGCTTCCCGCATGATGTCGCGGGCCAGCAAGCTCTCGGCTCGCTCGCCCTGCAGGGCCTGGACGATGTCTTTCAGGTGAACCACTCCGACGATGTGGTCGAGATCAACCTCCGTGACCGGCAGCTTGGAAAACGAGGAGGAGATCGCGGTCTGCAGCATCGAGTTGAGCCCGGCGTCGGCGGTCACGGCGATCACTTCCGTGCGAGGGAGCATAACTTGCCGAACCAGGGTCTCTGAAAACTGAAAGACGGCGTGGAGCATTTCCTGCTGGCTGTCGCCGACCACCCCGCTGCGGGCGCTGGCTGCGACCAGCATCTTGAGCTCCTCCACCGAGTGCACCAGCTCGTGGGCTTCGGCCGGCCGAATGCCTGCCAGCCGCAGCAACCCATTGCCGGTGCCGTTGAGCACGGTGATCGCCGGCTTGAACAACCACTCGACCCATACCGTCGGCCTGGCGACCACCAAGGAGGTCCGTAAAGGGCTCTGCAGGGCGATCGATTTCGGGGCCAGTTCGCCGACGACCACGTGCAGGAAGGTGATCAGGAGGAAGGCCAGGACGGCCGAGATGCTGTGTGAGACTTGTGACTCGAGCTTGGCCGGGAAGAGCTCGACGATCGGCTGGAACAACCGGCTCAGGGCGGGCTCGCCGATCCAGCCCAACCCCAGGCTGGCTAGGGTGATGCCTAACTGGGTGGCCGCGATGAATCGGTCTGGGTTGGCGATCGCCCGCTGGACCCAGCGGGCGGAGCGGTCGCCCCGGGCGATGAGTTCCGCAACCCGAGTGCGGCGCACGCTAACCAACGCGAATTCGGCGGCGACAAAGAAACCGTTTGCGAGAACCAGCACCAGGACGGCGAGTACCCGTAGGCCATCAAGCAGCAGCGATCCACCTTCCATTGAGCGATCGGCGAGATTGTAGCACAGCGACCCGTTTGACCGGTTTTTCGGTGCGGCTCAGCGGGTGAGGCCGGCCAGAACGGGAAGTAAGTCCAACGACAACTCGGCCTCCCCCCGTTTGACGGCTAGATCCAGTTGCAGCAGCCGGCGGTGGATTGACTTGAGCAGGGGCAGGCTGAAGCCGCGGGCCTGCTTGCTGATCTTCGTGGCTACAAAGGTAGGCGCCCGGATCGCGGCCAGCGGATCTTCGCCGGCGTCGAGCGCGGCCCGAGCCTGCAACAGCAGCCTGAACTGGCGAACAATCATCGCGAATACGTACGCTGGATCGTAATCTTGTAGGAGCTGTTCCAGCTGCCCGACCCAACCGGCACCGGTCCCTAGCCGATCGACGACCGTGAAGACGTCTACTTGGCCGTAAGCCGGAGTCGACCGTTCGACATCACGGGTGCTGATCGGCCTTGCGCCATCCGCCAGGTCCAGCAATTTACGGAGTTCTTGATCTGCGAGCAGCAGCTCCTCCGCCAGCCGTTCGGCGAGCAGTTGGGCAGCTTCCGGATCAATGGCTCCTCCCAGCGAGCGGGCCCGATCCTGCAGCCAGCGGGTAAAGGCTGGCCCTCTGGGGCAGGCAAACCTGCGCACGAAAGCCGCCTCGGGATGGAGGGCGGCCCAGGCCTGCCCCACCGAGCGATCCCGCTGCTCTTGCTCAGCCCGTGAGCGCTCGGTGTCAATCCGCTCAATCAGCGCAAGGGCGGTGGTCGCCGGGAGCTGGTCCAGGATTCGCTCGAAACGTCGCCGAGAGGTGGAGTCGTGAGGCAATCCCTCCGCGTTTTCGAGGATGATCAAACGCCGGCCGGAAAGGAAGGGCAGTGAGTTGCAGGCCTGCTCAAATGCTTCCAGGTCCAATCCTGCTCCCGAGAACCGCTGAAGGTTGAAGTCTGCCGCTGCGCCAAGCCGCTGCTGCAGCTGGTGTAGGATTTCGGCTATCGAGATCGGATCGTCGCCGTAGAAAAGGTAAACCGAGGGGGGCGCCACGCTAGGCTTGGGTAAGCACCCGATGGATGGTCGTTCGACCCCGGTGGAGACGCTGGACCTCGAGGATCACAAGCCCTCCAACCTCACTGGAGGTGGTGAGATGTCGTTGGGCCGCCGCCCCGAGCGGCTGGGCAATAATCAGAGCCAGCACGGTCGAGAGGATCGCCAGCGGCAGGCGTTCCAGCCGTTCCTGCCAGCGGCTCGAGCGCCCGCCCAGCAGAGAAAAGTAAGAAGCCGCCCCCGCCAACACCGCCGCGGTGATGAAGCTGGTGCCGCAATTCGGATGAATCGCCAGGTGGCCCTCGCCGGATCGCAGCCGGGAAGCCGCTTCCTGTGCGCACTCGGCGACTGCCTCCGATGGCAGGCTGCCAAGAATGAAGAAGCCGTTTCGATCGGCCCGGCCTGCAATCGGGGTCTGCGGGAATCGGGCGCTCAGGACATGGATCGTCGCATGTTCGAGGCCATGATTGCGTCGAATCCGGCCTACCAAGGAGTTTCGATCCAGGCTCTCGGCCATCGGTGCGAGGCGGGATTATACCGTGCGGGATTGCGCGGCTTCAGGCCCGTTGGTAGGCCTCGATTAAGGCCAGCAGGACCAAATCAGCGAAGTGCGAAGTCTCCCGGTGCAACTCATCCCAGGAAGGTGCAGACTGGACCTCGGAGAGACTGAAGAGGCTTTCCATCAAGAAGCTGCGGAAGAAGAGAAAGGCCTCGACCGCTTCGATCAGAGTCATCTTGGCCTGCAGACTGATCCGGGCATAATCCTGACCGATCTGGGCGGCCTCCGGTTCGGCCCCTTCGGCGGCCAAGCCGATGAAACGCCCGACCTGCCCCAGGAGCCGGTGGGACTCCGCCCGATAGGCCGCCCGCTGAGTCTCGGTCAGCTTGAGATACCAGGGTTGATTCTGTAAACGGGGGGCTTCTAGCCGGGTGCGTCCGATCACGTTCTCGATGACGACCTGGGCTTCGCTTGCCCGCCGGCCGCGGTCGGCTCCCCAGCGTTCGATCTCAGGCAACAAAAAGCGTCGGTGGCCGCCTGGCGTGCGGTGGACCTGGAGTTTCCCTCCATCGGCCCAGGCTCTGACCGTGGAAGGGTGCACCCCCAGCAACCGGGCAGCCTCGGAGAGGCCGATCCAACGCTTGACGGGCTGGTCCATTCGAACTCAATCTATATCAATCGATGCAAGTTCGTCAACCGCTGGGATAGAATGGCCACGTGGATTGGGGCCTGATCGGGAACGAACAGGCGGTCACTGGGCTGAAGCGCCAGATTGTCGAGCATCAGGTCCGGCACGCTTATCTGTTTACCGGCCCGGACGCGATCGGCAAACGCACTCTAGGCCTGCGCTTTACCCAGGCGCTCAACTGCGAACGGCCCGAACGTCCAGGGGATTTCTGCGCTCCGGGGGACCCGGCCGCTTGCCGGGTGTGTCGAGCGGTTCCCCAGGGGATGGATCCGGATCTGCATATTTTGACTCCCCAAGAGTCGATCCGGGTCGATGAGATCCGCCTGCTGCAGAGCAGGCTGGCGTTGGCTCCTTACGGGGGGCGGTGGCGAGTTGCACTCCTGCCGGACTTCAACCAGGCGACCGCAAGTTCGGCCAACGCGATGCTGAAGACACTTGAAGAGCCGCCCTCCCGGGTCGTGTTGCTGCTCACCAGCCCAGAGCAGGAGCTGCTGCTCCCCACCGTGGTTTCGCGTTGCGAAGTCGTGCCGTTGCGGGCGGTGGCGACGACCACCATCGCCCGGGCGTTGTTGGAGCGGGGAGCCACACCGGAGCGGGCCGAGCTGCTGGCGGCCGTCGCGGATGGCAGACCCGGGCGAGCCATCGCCTTGGCCGAGGATTCGGGGGTCGCCGAAGAGCGGACGGCCGCCCTACAGGACTTCTCCGATTTGATGCAGATGGATCTCAATCAGCGGTTCGCGACCGTGGAGCGGCTGATCGGGAAAGGGGAGCTGCCCGACCAGCGGCGTCGAGTCGAGAGTACCTTGCAGGAATGGATGAGCTTGTGGCGGGATCTGGTCCGTCAGGGGTACGGGGCGGAGCTGGATTACCGTAACCCAGACTTCGCGCCGGCAGTGGGAGCCCGGACAAGCCAGCTGACGGCTGGCGAGCGCCAATCCACCTTCCGTTCGCTGGCGAACTCGCTGCAGGCCGTCGAAGCGAACGCCAATCTCCGGCTGACGCTGGAAGTGCTGTTGCTTGATTTGCCGAGGGTGGGAGCGGCGCCGATCGAATAGGATAAGCAGGCCGCTGCCGAGGCTAGTTGAGCTTGGCGACCTCCTCCGCCTCGAACCGAACCTCCTCTTTCCCGGACAACTTGTCGCGGATCTTGCTCACGATCAAGTCAAGGTGCGCATCGTGCAGCACGTAGTTCAAGTTGTCGGCCGGCACGCTCAGGATCGGACACAGGGTAAACTGCTCGGCCCAATCTTCATAGAGCTGGTTCAGTTGTGAGAGGTACTCTGCCCCGATCCCCCGCTCATAGTCGCGGCCGCGCTGGGCGATCCGCTGCAACAGCGTGTCAACCGAGGCGCGCAGGAAAACAACCAGGTCTGGCGGGGGCAGGAACTTCGTGAGCACTTCGTACAGCTCACGGTAGGTCCGGTAATCGCGCTCGGTGAGGTGACCTTCCAGGTACAGGTTGCGGGCGAAGATCTCGGCGTCCTCGTAAACGCTGCGATCTTGGATTCCGGAGGCCGGGTGGTCGGCGATTTCCCGATGGGCCCGCAGTCGGCGGGAGAGGAAGAAGATCTGTGACTGAAACGACCAGGTCGGCATGTCCTGATAGAAATCGACCAGGTAAGGATTCTGCACTTCGGCTTCGAGGAAAGGAGTCCAATCCAGCCGAGCTGACAGCAATTGAACCAGGGTCGATTTGCCGACCCCGATGTTTCCGGCCACCGCCACAAACCATTTCATGAGGCGCGACTCCCGTCCAGGCTCCTCGCTTCGCCGACAGTAACCACGCTCCGGGCGCCCGGGGTGCTAGACCTGGGGCTGCCCTTCCAGCGGGAGCGGCTGTTGAAAGGGAGGGATCTGCAAGGCTTGCCGGATGCGGTTCACCACCCTATCGAGGTGGGAGGGCTGTTCGACGAAGTTAAGTTTTGTTGTGTCGATCGTCAGAATTGGGAGCTCGGCCTGAGCGGAGTAGAAGTCTTCATAGGCCCGGTTGAGTTCTGCGATGTAGGCCGATTCCATATTGCGCTCGTAGGCTCGGTCGCGGGAAGCGATCCGGGCCATCGCGGCCTCTGTCTCGACTCGCAGGAAGACGATCAAATCCGGGATCGGAATCCGTTCTGCGAGGGCCCGATGGACCAGCCCATAGGTCTGCAATTCGTCGCCGGAAAGGTTGAGACCGGCAAAGAGGGCATCCTTGGCGAAGGTGTAATCGGCAATCAGATTGCCTCTGGTCAGTGCGGCCGGAACGGCCACCTGGTGCTGCCGGTACCGGCTGAGCAGGAAATAGATCTGAGTCTGAAACGCGTATCGTTCGCGATCGGCGTAGAAATCCGCGAGGAACGGGTTTTCTTCGAAGACCTCCAACAGCAGCTGGGCATCGAAGACCGGCTGCAGCAGGCGTGCCAAGGAGGTCTTGCCCACTCCGATTACGCCCTCAATCGCCAGGTACATTTAGGGTGTCTGAGCAGAACAGCGCGGCGAGGCCAAGCATAATCGGGTTCGCGGCCGCTGGCAATCAGAACCCCGGCTCGTGACGGAATTGCAAGCAATAGTGATGGAAAGTGTTGCTGACCCAAGCACTGCCCATTCCGTAGGGAGCCAGCGGGATATCGTCCTGGGCCCAGATCCGTTCGTCCTTGAGGGTGTAGGCCTCGCCGAGCCTGCGTGCCAGGTCCCAGGCCAATGGATAGATCTTGCCGCCCTTCTTGACGTTCTTGACAATGATCGTGAGGTAGGCTTGGGGCCGGAGCAGCGGCCGCAGCGAAACGTACACCGCAACCAAGCGCGCCAGGAATTCTTCGTAGTCAGCGATGTTCCCGAGATCGGCCGGGTCGTCGGAGTAGGTTACATCGAGGGCCTGGTCCGCCCGCCGACGCTTTTGGGTCTGAAAACCTTTAGCCCGCAGCATGTTCCAATAGGGAGGCGAAGTCAGCAGGTAGTCGAAGGTGGGCAGGCTCAGCCGGCCGAGCTGGGCCGCATCGCCATGCACCACTTGGACTGCCAATCCGGAGGCAGAGGCCCCCAGGGAATTCTGCTCCTCTTGTACCAGGCGGGCCGCGAGCTGGGCGTACTCCGGATTGATCTCAATACCCACCCCGTTCCGACCGGAACGCAAGCAGGCAATCAAGGTCGATCCGGTGCCAACCATTGGGTCGAGCACGGTTTGCCCGGCTTTGGTGAAAAATTCGATGAACTCCTGAGCCAGGGTCTCGGGGAATTTGGCCGGATGGCGCAGCACTTTTTCCTTCCGGCGGGGTGGGTTGTGAATGAACCAAGATTTCTGGAACTTAATCCAGTCCTTGGTGCTCAGGTTGTTGAGCCGGTTACGAAAGGCTCGCTCAGGGGGAGAGGAACCAGAGGGCGAGGTCATCGAAGTGGACGTTGAGGCCCGGCGTCTGGGCAGCCGAGGCGAACAAGCTCAAGGCGCCGGAGGAATAGCTGTCATCCTCGATTGCTTGGGCAGAGACGAGCTCCCCATTGGCAAAGACCTGAAACTGTTCGCCCTGGGCGAACAGGCCAATCCGGTTTGTGGACTGGGGGCCGCTGACCAGCGCGGCGGCTGGGGTCCAATTCAGCAGGATGGCCGGCTGTTCCTCACTGACGAACTTACGCAGGCGGTAAGATCCGTCGCACGAGATCTCCAAGGTGTAGCCCTGATCGAAGTTCTGGCCGCTGACTCGGATCCCAAGCCCATAGCCGTCCTTTCCGCTGCAGTTGCCGACTTCCGCAGTGACCTCAACATATAGATCCGCTGCCTCCCGGGCGGTGGTGCTCCACCACAGAAACCCATCGGCCAGGTTGTCGGTCACCTGAAATCGGCCGTCGGCATAGGCGAAGCTGGCGGTGGCATCGTCGCTTCCGACGTACCAAAGCGCTTGGCTGAAGTCATCTCGCACATCGGGAGCAGAGAGGTTGAGGCCGGTGCGAGGGTCGTCGGCGGAGAGCGGGATCGGAGAAGGAGTGGGCGGTGCGGCTTCGGTCTCGGTCGCGCTCTCCGTGGGAGGGGACCCAGATGTGGCCGTCGGAGCGGGACTCGCCGGGGGGAGAGTCGAAGTGGCAAGGGCGACCGGCTGGGCGGTGAGAGTCGCGGCCACCGAGGTTGCCAGCAGATTCGGGGGCGGTTCCGCGGCCGGGCGGTTGCAGCTGGCCAACAAAAAGGCAAACAGCGTAGCTGCCCTCCGGACGACAATTGAGTAAGAGCGCGGATCACCCATCGGAACGGCCGGGCAGTATAGCATAGGGCGCTCAGCGGGGCCTAGAAGACCGGAGGTGCGCCGCCCTGCCTCGAGCGCAGGATGAGCCCCTCCGGGTCCTCGAAGTCGATCCGCTGCGCAAAGGCCCGGCCGATCTCCACCAGCAGCTCGATCGCCCACAGGGAATCAATACTGATCCGAGTTACGTCGGTCCCGGGAGGGAGCTTGACCCCCAGCTCATTTAACACATCCGGTGCCAGGTCCAGGTTGTAACGCCGAAAGTCAATCCGGCCGGTGCCCCCGTACTCCAGTTTAGTAATGAAGGTCTGCCATTCGGCCGCATCTTCGAGCATTTCAATCAACACCCATTCGGCCCACTGCAGGAAACTGGCTCGCTTGGGATTGATCGGGTGCGGCGAGCTGCCGGTCCCGAACGAGAGCAATCGGGTGTCGCCTGGCGGGTATGCGCCGGCGCTGTAGTGGATCGCCTCCACCGCGGCTTGATAGCACGGGTTGCCGGCGACCCCCACCCCACCATCCACCCAGGTGTGCTGCACGCCTCCGAGCCCGGCGCTGTGGGGGGGAAAGTAGGTCGGCGCAGCAATGCTGGCCAGGACACTGTCCCTCAAGGACAGCCGGCCCCAGAGCGAGGCGTTGCCGGGGTTGTCCCGCACGAAGAAGTCAGTCCGGCTGGTGGCGGTGTTCTTGCCGGTGATCAGGATATCAACCGGCAGGCTGTTCAGCTCGCGGTCGGCCCCGATCTCGCTGAGAGTCCGCGAGATGAACTCGTTGCTGTAGCGGTGGTTGCCGAGATTGGCGGCGATCTTCCAGAACGGCAGCGCTTTGAACGCGGACTCGGCCAAGTTGCGGTAGAGCGCAAGCAGACCGCGGGCGCTGACCCCAATCGCCAATCCGGCGGCAATCACGGCGCCGGTCGAGGTCCCGGCAATCATGTTGAAGATCTCTTTGCAGGGCTTGCCTTCCCGGGCCTCGAGTTGTATCAGGCAGGCCAGCGGGATAATCCCTCGGACTCCGCCTCCGTCGATGGAGAGAATCGTCTTCATGGTTTCGCCTCTTCGACCTGACGCATCTCGAGTCCAAAAGCGCGGCCGAACTCCCCAACAAAGGCTTGGACTACCTCCGGCATTGCGGGGGCCGGGTCCAGCAACTCGGCGAGCGAGATCATGGAGGCACCGGGGAGATCGCAGGCGATGATCCCTTGCCAGTAGCTCATGTCCGGCGCAACGTTTAGGGCAAAGCCGTGCCGGCTAATTCCCTGGGCGTCGACCCGGATCCCGATCGAGGCGAGCTTGGAAGGGGCCCGCTTGGCGGCCGGTGGGCAGCTGGGGCAACGTGAGGCGACCTCCGGCTCTACCCACACCCCTGTCAGGCCGCGGCGTTGGCCGCTGGCCAGGCCGAGGGTCGCCACGACCCGGATGAGGACCTGCTCCAACCGGCGAACATAGCCGACGTAGTCGGCTTGCGGTAGCCGACCGGTCGGATCCAGCCTCCCCAAGCGGAGCAGCGGATATCCAACCAGCTGACCGGGCCCATGATAGGTCACATCGCCGCCGCGGTCGGTCCAGTGCACTTCCAGGCCGCGGGAGACGAGTTCGAGCTGGCCCCAGACCAGATTCTCGGGCTTGGCTCGCCGGCCAAAGGTGAAGGTATGGGGATGTTCTAGGAGCAGCAGGCTCTGCGGGCGGACGCCGGCGGCGATCTGCTCGGCCATCCGATTTTGCAACGAGTATGCCTCTCGAAAGGGGACGGTCCCAAGCAAATGGATTTCACAGCCATTCATTGCCAACCTCGCCGGGCATCAGCCATGCTTGGGTTCGTGCGCGTCTGAACCGAGGGTCACCCAGCGCCCACCTTCTTCAAAGAACCAGTCTATCACCGGCTGAGCCGGGGAGGTCTGCTGCACGCTTCGGCCGAAACGCTTCACCACATCCAAATGGGCCAGGACGTCGAAGTCGGCGGTCTCGTTGGCAACCGCCGACCGGCACATCTCGACCATGGTCGCCTGACAGTCGCACGAGAAGTTGGTATGAGTGTGCAGGTCGGGGATCAGCAGGGATGCCACTCGGTCTGCTTGGCTGAGATGCTCATGGGTCTGGCTGGGCAGTGGATTTGCACGCCTGGCCTCAATCGGAGATGATTAGCCGGCGGATTATACCGTTCCTCCCTTGAGCCTCTGAGTATGCCCTCCATGTTGTGTCTGCAGCGACTGCGCCGGGCCCACCGATCGAGGCGGGATTCCCAACGCGGGCCGCTGCTCGGTTTCCTGGCGATCAGCTTGTCGGCCGCGGCGCTGGCCGGCCTGGCTGCCGGATCGACCCTGCTCGGGCTGGCCGCCGAGCTGCCCGAGGTCGCCCGGATTGAGGGTCAATTCGGACTTCGGGGTGCCGAAGCCTTCCGGCCGTTGCTCCTGTACGACCGGACCGGTGAGGTTGTGTTGTTTCAGAATCTGCCTCCGGCCGCGGCCGATCGCATCTGGGTGGATCCGCTGCAGGCTCCGCAGCATGTGGTGCAGGCCACCGTGGCTGCACTGGATCCGACCTTCTGGACCAATCCCGGCTACGAGCTCCGGGGGCTGGCGGATTACTCAAGCCTGACGATCACCCAGCGGCTGACCGTGGCTGCCCTGCTCCCGCCGGCTGCCGGAGACTCCTCCCCGGCGGCCCGCACCGTGCAGAATGTGCTGCTGGCGGCCGAGCTCACCCGCCGCTATCCCAAAGAGCGGATCTTGGCCTGGTACCTGAACAGCGCCGACTACGGCCGGTCGGCCTACGGAATCGACGCGGCCGGGTTGGTGTATTTCGGAAAGCATGCTGCCGAGCTCAACCCGGCAGAGAGCTCCATGCTGGCCGCTTTGGCGCTCGAACCGGAACTCGACCCGTTCGGCTCACCGCAGCAGGCCAGATCAGCACAAGCGGCCGTGTTGGATGAGATGGTGGCTGCGGGCGATCTATCACGGGCGGAGGCCGATCGCGCCGCGAACCAACCGCTGCAGCTCTTATCCGCTTCCATGAACTGGCGTACGCCAGATTTCGCGGCTTACGCGTTACAACAGATCAGGTCGGTGC
Organism: uncultured Anaerolineaceae bacterium; assembly: GCA_964359225.1. GTDB lineage: Bacteria > Chloroflexota > Anaerolineae > Anaerolineales > E44-bin32 > JADFRG01. Next base: position 2,907 of record CAYHSI010000007.1, on the reverse strand, counting down.
TCGGGCCAAGCATTCTGTCAAGAAGCGGGGTGCGGGTGATCTCGAGCCTGGATCATGACCTCCAGCAGCAAGCGGCCTGCGCAGCCGAGTCGCACGCCGAGCGCTTGCGGGGAAGACCGGCTGGGACGGTCATTCCAGCGACGGACGGTACGCCCTGCGTCTCGGCCGCCCTCTTGCCGACCCTAAGACCGAGTGACGTTGGGCTCGATCACCAGATCGAAGCCTGGGCGGTGGTGGTGACTGATCCTCAGCGAGGGGAAATCCTGGCGGCTTCCGGACCGGTTGGCCAGCCCAGGCCGGCGGGTCCGGTCCTCAGCCCATTTCTCTATCTGACCGCCTTCTCACGAGGCAGCTCACCTTCTGCGATGGTGGTCGACTTGGGCCCACCGTTGGAGGGGGCTCAGGGACCGGTTCGGATGAGGACCGCCCTCGCCGGTCTACTTCCCGGTCCGGAGGCGACCCTGCTGGCTGGGGTGGGAGAGGACAGCCTGCTGCGCAGTCTTGGCCAACTCGGGGTGCAGGTCGTTCCTGGCGAGGACGGAGAACTGCGCAGCCAGCAAGTAGATCTGTTCGACCTGGCCAAGGCCTACGGCATCCTGGCCGCCGATGGACGCAGCCGCGGATTGCAGCTCGCAGACGGCTCGATCGTGCCGACGATTATTCTACGGGTGGAAGAGAGCGACGGGGTACAGCTCTATGATTTCGAGCCGAGCGAGCAAGCCATCGTCAGCCCACAGCTTGCTTATCTCACAGTCAGCGTACTGAGCGATGAGCCGGCCCGCTGGTTGAGTCTCGGTTCGCCGAATCAGCTGGAGATCGGACGGCCGGCCGCCGCGTTGGCGGGCAGCTCGCCAGGCCAGGAGACCAATTGGGCGATCGGCTTCACCCCGGATCGGGTTGTGGGTGCTCTACTGTCCGGATCGCCCCTTCGAGAGGTCAATCGACTCAATGGGGCGGCCAGCCTCTGGCACGCGATCATCCGATTTGCATCGGCCGGGCTTCCATCCCAGGGCTGGCAACTACCGGCGGGGCTCAGTGAAATCGAAGTCTGCGATCCATCCGGATTGCTGCCCACGATCTACTGCCCGGAAGTGGTGAGGGAGATCTTTATCCAGGGCAGCGAGCCGACTCACTATGACAACCTGTACCAACCCTTCCGAGTCAATGCCGAAACCGGCAAGCTGGCTACCCTCTTTACTCCACTAGCCTCGATCGAAGAGCGAGTGTACTTCGTCCCTCCACCGGAAGCGGCGCAGTGGGCCCGAGCGGTTGGGCTGGAGCGGCCGCCCGAAGAATTCGATGCTCTGCCGAGGGCCCCGTTGTTTTCCCCCGGAGCCCGGATTCTCTCCCCAGGCGCATTCGAAATTGTGGGGGCGGAGGTGCCGATCTTGGGTGAGGCGGCCGGCGAGGGATTCAGTTACTACCGGCTGCAGTACGGGCTGGGATTGAACCCGACTCGCTGGGTTCAGATCGGAGGCGATCGGCGGTTTGAGGTGAGGGACGGCCGGCTGGCCGAATGGTCCACCGATGGTCTGAACGGCTTGTACACCCTTCAGCTGCTGGTGATCCTCCAGGATGGGCAGGTGCGAACCGCCGCCACGCCGCTGACCCTCGACAACCAGCCTCCGTCGATTCACTTGCTTGCGCCCCAACCTGCACAGCAAATTAGGTTGGGGAGCCAGGTGAGCCTGCTGCTGCAGGCTGAAGCGGGGGACGAGGTGAAGCTTGAGCGGGTCGAATTTCTGGTGAACGGACGGCCGGTGGAGACGCTGGCCAGCCCCCCATTCCTGTTCAACTGGGTGCTGCCGAATCGCAGGGGAAGCTTCGAGATCCGGGGGAGGGCTTACGATGCGGCTGGCAATCAGGCCGTGAGCGAACCGGTAACGATCGAGATCGTTCCCTGAGGGAGAGTTCAGGAACCGGGCAGCGGCTGCCAATCGGGCTGCAGGTCCCGAGACGCCGCACTGTTGGTGAGGTTGAGCTGGTTGGCGCCGCCAATGGTCATCAGATAGATCTCGGGCTTGCCATCTCGAGTTGTGCTGAAGGCGATCCACTGACCGTCCGGGGAGAATGCCGGCTCCCGGTTGCCATTGGTGAAGGTCAGCCGCTGAGTCGAAGCGCCTCGGTCGGCAACCGTAGCGACGAAGATTTCGTTGGCCCCGCGCTGATAGAACCAGGTGAAGGCGAAATAGTCGCCCTCCGGCGACCAGGCTAGGTCCTCCAAGCTGCGCACCTGGTCTCTCCGATCGAAATCGATAGGGACCTCGACCTCAGCCGGCCGGAAGTAGATCTCGGCCGGTGCTTCATTGATGGATTCCAGCACCGCCAGGGTGAAGGCTGGGGGTAGGAAGGGCGGGAGCTTAACTGCGGGCGGTGCGAAGGCCGGCGAGAACTCGACCGCGCAGAAGTCGGGATGGCAGGAGAGATTGCGCGGGCGTTGGTCGACGCAGCCCCCGGATTGATCCAGACAGCTGGCGTCCAGCAGAAATACTTGGCGAGTGTTGTTGGCATGGGTGCTGGTGAATGCAATCAGCTTGCCGTCCGGCGACCAGGCGGGCTCGGTGTCGTGACCGGGCCAGCTAACCACTCTTTCAATGCCGGTGCCGTCGGCGTTGATAATCCAGATATCGAGTCCGAGATCGGCGCCCGCCGCGTCGTCGCCTCCGGGGGCGACATACAGCAGCCGTGAACCGTTGGGCGACCAGGTCGGATAGGTCTTGTCCCCAGGATCGAAGGTCAACTGGCGCGGCTCGCTGCCATCCGGGTTCATGGTCCAGATCTGGAGGACGTTTTCGGCCCGGTCGCTGACGAAGGCAAGCTTGGCGGACCCCCCGACCACAACTGGCACTGACGTGACGGTCGGCACCGAAGTCTCGCTCGGAATCAGCGTCGGACTTGAAGTGGCAG
>CAYHSI010000006.1:0-26366 GCA_964359225.1 uncultured Anaerolineaceae bacterium | reverse complement strand
GGCGGGCAAGCGGGTCGAGCGAAACGGGTTTAAGTGACTGTGGGAATTCCCTGGGCAGCGCGCCGTCCAAGAGATAGTCTGGACTGTGGGGGGACGCCCGATATACTCCAACGAATTCCGCCGAGAGCACCTGCTTTGCGAGTCCGAAAACGGTCGATTTCGGATCCATCGGCGACTCGGCGATCTGGGTTGAGATCTCGATCAGATGGGCGAGGCGGTCCTCCTCCACCCTGGCTTGCCTCAGCGACCGCTCCCCCTCGGCCGAGGACCGAACTTTGAGCAAGATCGCCGCGGCAGGATTGCCGATCGGGTAGGGCCAGACGTCGAGCCGCAGACTATCCCCGGCGTGAGTCCTGACCGCCAGCTTAGGGAGTGGAACCCCAGGTGAATCGGCGAATCTAGTGTCTGGCGGGAAGAGCGCTTCGGCCGTCAGGCGCTCCAGTTCTTTCCGAGTGTATCCAGTGAGCAGCAAGAACGCGTGATTGACCGCCAAGACCGAGCTGCCCATTCCATCCAGGACGAGCACCCCATCTTCGACCGAATCGGCGAGAGCTCCGAAGAGCTCCCGGTGGGGGTACGGCTTTAGGAGTTTCGTAAGGCTGGTGACGGCGACACCCAAGTCCTCGACCCTTTAGGCGGGCAGTTCCCGCTTCTTCCGCAAACGGGCCGGGAGTATACCTTCGATGGAGCGATACTTCGCGACCGTTCGGCGCGCAATCCGAACGCCATCTTGGATTAGAACCGAGGCAATCTCGTCATCGGTGAGCGGTTTGAGTTCCTGCCCGATCAACTCCTTGATCCGGTCGCGCACCGAAAGACTGCGATCAAAAAAGCGGGCCAGCGGAATGATTCGACCGTCGGGCAAGGCGATCCCCTTGTTGGCCACCGCGCGGGAGACGGTCGACTCATGCACCCCGATCCGAGTCGCCAACTCGGCTCGGGTCATCGGCAGTAGCTTTCGATCCCCTTCCAAGATGAACTCCCGCTGCTTGCCAACAATCTCTTCCATGAGCTTGCGCATCGTATTGTTGCGCTGTTGAAGACATTTGACAAATAGGGAGGCCCGCTCCAAGTGGGATTTCCAGGCCTCCGATTGATCCTGGTCGGCCTCTGGCAGAGCCTTGCGGAAGTCCGGATTCACCCGCAACCACCCGGCGAAAGAGGAAAAGATCTCCACCATTATGGGCCCGGCCGGCTGCTGGCTGATCTGGATATCCGGCGCATGGAACACATTGCTGTCCGCGTTCTTGGGTGACCGACCGGAACCCCAATACGCCCGGGCTGGAAAGGGGTTGAGGTTGGCCTGGATGAACTGGGCCGCCTTGCGAACCTGACCCACCCGGACCCCCAACCCCCGGGCGATCGTTTCGTAGTCTCGGCTCGCCAGCGCCTCGAACCCGACTTGCAGGGCCCGGCGTGCCAGTTGAGCGTCCGTCGAATCGGCCGGAAAGAGATCGAGCTGTGCAAGCAGCGCCTGCCGCGGCCCGGCGGTGGCCAGGCCGGCCGGATCGCAATGCGAGATCAGTGCCAGGACCCGCTCGACCTGGGCGAGCGAGGAGCGGGTGGCGCGGGCAATAAGAGCCGGAGGCTCGGCCAGGAAACCTTCTTCATCGAGGCTGGAAAGCACGTAGGCCGCAAGCGGCCGCTCGGCAGGCTCCAGCTCGGGCGCCAACTGCTGCAGCACGTAGATCGCCAAGCTCTCTGGAGCCACAGGCTCCAGATCCTCGCCGTCCCCCTCCAAGTGTGGCTTGCCGTTCCGGCCGAGGGCTTCACGAGCTGAGAGGAAGACGACCGAATCCTGATCGCCGGTCGCCGCGCTGCACCTCGGGCACGGCCGGCGGGTGGCCAGCCGGGTGTGACAGTTCGGACAGACGATCTCTTCCGTCAGCTCCAGGGCTGGATTATTGGCCAGCTCCTCCATGACCTTGTCTTTGAGTTCTTCATTCGACAAGGCCAACATGCTCATGGTCTGGGCGAGGTGGGCCGTTGCGACCGTACGAAGCGAGTGGTCTTGGAATTGAAGCATTCTCTGGCTCCAGCGGGGTGAGTATAGCGGGAATTGCAAGAAGCGTGCCACTCCTAGCGTGCTACAATCCGCGCATGAAGCCAATCCAGGTCGTGGGAGGAGGGCTGGCAGGCAGCGAGGCGGCCTGGCAGGCTGCCCGACGCGGCCATCGGGTCGTCCTTTTCGAGATGCGACCCCTGTCTCCAACCGGCGCCCACACCGGGGGAGAGCTTGCCGAACTGGTGTGCTCGAATTCGCTTGGATCCCAGCTCCCGGACCGAGCTTCGGGAATGCTGCTCGCCGAGTTGGAGCAGATGGGCTCGCTGCTCGTGGAGTGCGCCCGAGCGACTGCGGTGCCGGCCGGCGGAGCGCTGGCCGTCGATCGGCAAGCCTTTTCTGCTCAGGTCACCCGCCGGCTGCTCGAGCACCCTGGCATTGAGTTGATTCGGGAGGAGGTCAAGAGCATCCCCGAGGGTGTTGCTGTGATCGCCAGCGGGCCGCTGACCTCGGAGCGGCTGGCTGCTGAGCTAATTCGGCTGAGCGGAGAACAGAACCTGTATTTCTTCGACGCGATCTCCCCGATCGTCGAAGCCGGTAGCGTAGACCGGTCGATTGCCTTCCGTGAGTCCCGGTACGGTCGAGGGGCTAGCGATCAGGGGGACTACCTGAACTGCCCCATGAGCAAGGCAGAGTATGTGGACTTTGTCGGGGCATTGCTGAGCGCAGAGCGGATTCCACTTCGATCCTTTGAATCCGCGATTGAGTCCGGGGTACGGGCCGGCGCGGATCGGTATTTCGAGGCCTGTCTTCCAATCGAAGTTTTGGCCAAACGAGGGGAGCAGTCGTTGGCCTATGGACCCCTGCGGCCGGTGGGACTGAGGGATCCGCGGACCGAGCGGAGGCCCTATGCGGTCGTGCAGCTGCGCCAGGACGACCTTGCGGGCAGCCTGTACAACCTGGTTGGATTCCAGACCAATCTCAAGTTTCCTGAGCAGCGACGGGTTTTCCGAATGATCCCGGGACTGCAGTCGGCCCAGTTTGCCCGCTACGGTCAGATGCACCGGAACACGTTCGTGAATTCACCGAAGCTGCTGTTAGCGTCGCTTCAGCTCCGAACTCGAAGCGAGCTCCTGCTGGCGGGCCAGATTACCGGGGTAGAGGGCTATTTAGGGAACATTGGCACCGGGCTGCTCGCCGGAATGAATGCTGCCCGCTTGATGGAAGGCGAGCCGCCCCATGTCCTGCCTCCGGAGACGATGCTGGGAGCGCTTTGCAACTATGTCAGCCAGGCCGAGCCGGGGAATTTCCAGCCGATGAAGGCCAATTTCGGGATTCTGCCGCCGCTGAGTTCGCAAACCGGCCTTGATCGCCGCGGGCGGGCCCGAGCCTTTGTCGAGCGGGGTGCCGCCGCCCTGCAGTCCGCTTGGCTTGGGTCAAAGGCAGAAATGCGCATAGCCATGCAACAAGACTCGCCATGACCAAGCAAGCCCTGCCTAGCCGGCCACCCAGGGAGCGGGCGTTGCTGGTGGGTACCGCCTGGAAAGGGCAGGAGTACCTGCTTTCGATGGATGACTCGGTTGCGGAGCTAGCCCTGCTCGCGGCGACCGCGGGACTGGCGGTCGTGGGGAAGGTTACCCAACGGCTGGAGCGTCCCGATCCGAAGACTTATGTGGGATCGGGAAAGGTCAGTGAAATCCGGAATCGGGCCGAGGAAGCGCTCGCAGATGTCGTGCTTTTCGACGAGGAGCTTTCGCCCCGCCACCAGCGCGAGCTTGAGAAGGCCTTCGACGAAGAGGTGCGGGTGTTGGACCGGACCGCCCTGATTTTGGACGTGTTCGCCCAGCATGCCCACACTCGGGAGGGGGCCCTGCAAGTGGAGCTGGCCCAATACGAGTACCGGCTGCCACGGCTGACCCGAGCCTGGACCCACCTGGCTCGTCAGGCCGGCGGTGGAGCGGGACGGACCGGTTCGATTGGGGGAGTTGGACTGCGTGGGCCAGGCGAGACGCAGCTGGAGGTAGATCGCCGGGAGATCTCCCGGCGCATCACTCACCTCAAGAGCGAGTTGGAGAAGGTCCGGGCCCACCGAGGCCGACATCGCGCTCAGCGCCGGAATTCACAGACTCCTATCGTCGCACTGGTCGGCTATACCAATGCCGGCAAGTCCACGCTATTGAATCGGCTGGCTGGATCCGAGGTTTATGTCGCGGACCAGCTGTTCGCGACCCTGGATCCAACCACTCGGCGGCTCAAAATGCCAGGCGGCCGAATGATCTTGATGACCGATACAGTCGGTTTTATTCAGAAGCTTCCGACCACCCTGGTTGCGGCGTTTCGCGCCACCCTGGAAGAGATCGCTGAAGCCGATCTGTTGCTGCACGTGGTGGACGTCTCGCACCCCAGCGCGGAGGCCCAGGCAGAGGCCGTCAATGAGACCCTGCGGGAAATTGGAGCTGGCCAGATTCCGGTGGTGACGGCGCTGAACAAAGTCGACCGAATGCCTTCCCGGGATCTCGATCCGCAGGCCGGCATTCCGATTTCCGCCAAGACCGGTGAGGGAATCCCGGAGCTGATCGCCGCAGTCGGACATGAGCTCTACGAAGTGATGGCTCCGATTCGGGTTGAGCTCCCATACCGGGAGGCACGGCTCATTAGTCTCTTCCACGAACAAGGGAAGGTTGATGCGGAAGTTCATTCCACCGGCGTAGTCAAGATCCGCGGCAGGCTGCCCCGCCGGCTGCTCTGGGCCTTTCAGGATTTCCGGGAAGGCGTGGCGGAAGCCCATCTTGGCTGAGAGCCAGGCGCTGGTTGAGCTGAGCGAAAAGCTCAGATCACGCCTGGCTGGCGAAATCCACCTCGACCCGTTCTACCGCTCCCTCTACTCAACCGACGCCTCCAACCACAGCGTCCAACCGCTCGGGGTCGTGATCCCACGCAACGACGAAGACCTGTTGGCGGTCGTCGAGACCGCGGCTGAGTTTGGCATTCCAGTGATTCCGCGCGGAGGCGGGACCAGTCTCTCAGGTTCTGCAGTGGGAGCAGCCCTGATCCTCGACTGTTCGCAACACCTGGCTCAGATTCATCACATCGATCCCGTAGCTCAACTCGCCGAGGTTGGGCCAGGGGTGGTCTGCACTCAGCTCAACCTTGCTGCCGCCCGGCATGGGCTCGCCTACGGCCCTGATCCGGCCTCGGCGGATCGAGCCACGGCGGGAGGCATGATCGGCACGAACGCGACCGGGGCGCATTCGATTCGTTATGGCATGACCGCCGATCACGTCGTTTCGCTGGACGCGATCTTGGCAGATGGATCTCCGGTCAGACTGGAAGACATCAGTCTTGGGCAGGCGCGAAGCAAATCGCAGCTGAGCTCCCTAGAGGGCCAAATCTACGCCCGCGCGTTGGATCTGCGCCTCCGCTATGCGCGGGCCGTTGAGCAAGCGTGGCCGAGGACCTGGCGTCGATCCTCCGGGTATAACCTGAATTACCTCACCGGCTTCACCCCGGATCGGCCGGCGGCCTGGTACGGGGAACCAGGGGCGTACCCTCCGCCGAGTGAATTCAACCTCGCACCGCTGGTTTGCGGGTCTGAGGGCACCCTGGCGGTGGTCCGGCGTGCGCAACTGCGTCTGGTCCGCAAACCCGCATTCACCACGCTGGTTATTCTGGGCTTCGCGGGGGTAGCAGAGGCCTGTGACTTCACCCCGGCCGTTCTAGAGACCGAACCGGCCGCGGTGGAGCTGATCCCCCGAACTCTGATCCAACGCGCCCGGGCCGTTCCAGACTACTCACGCAAGCTCGGTTTCGTTGAGGGTGATCCGGCGGCGCTCTTGGTCGTCGAATACTCCGGCAACAGTCCCGGGGAGGCGGAGGCCAGAGCGCAGTCGCTGGCCGGCCGGGGCAGAGTGCTCAGCGGAGCCGAGCAGCAGGCCGACCTGTGGGCGGTCCGCAAAGCGGGCCTCGGGTTGCTAATGTCGGTCCCCGGGGACGCCAAGCCGATCACGTTCATGGAGGATGTGGCGGTGCCGGTGGGCCAGCTGGGTGCCTATGTCCGAGAGGTGGATCGGATCCTGGCGGAGCATGGCACATACGGAGAATGGTACGCGCACGCCTCGGCCGGCTGCCTGCACATGCGGCCATTGATCGATCTCAAGTCCGACACCGGCATCCACCGAATGCGGGCGATCGCGGAGGCGGTCGTGAACCTGGCCATCTCGATGCGGGGTGCCATTTCGGGTGAACATGGGGATGGGCTCTCCCATACCGAATTCAACGAACGATTGTTTGGACCCGAATTGCTCGGAGCCTTCCGCGAGCTCAAGCAGGCATTCGATCCCCAAGGGATCCTCAACCCAGGAAAGGTGGTGCCGGATCCCGCTCGAAGCACAAAGCTGGAAACGCAGCTCCGCTTCGGGCCGGAGTACCGGGCCAGTGCCCCAGCGACCGTTTTCGCATTTCGGAAGGAGGGCGGCTTCGCCAAGGCGGTCGAGGCCTGCACAGGAGTCGGAATCTGCCGCAAGGCCGACGGAGTGATGTGCCCTTCCTTTCAGGCAACCCGGATGGAGATGCACTCGACCCGCGGGCGGGCGAATGCCCTCCGAGCCGTCATCTCAGGCGCCCTTCCGAAGAGTGCCATGACCAGCCGCGAACTCTATGAGATCTTGGACCTCTGCCTGGAATGCAAGGGTTGCAAATCGGAATGCCCGACCGAGGTCGACATGGCGCGGATGAAGGCCGAGGTCTTGAATTGGTATCAACAAGCGCACGGAACACCGCTGCGGAGCAGGCTGTTCGGGGAGATTGCGGCTTGCATGGGCTGGGTTCGCCCGATGGCAGGTCTTGCGAACCCGATTGCCCGGTCCAGACCATTTCGCTGGGCGATGGAGACCGGCATGGGCGTCGCCCGCCAACGGGTTTTGCCGCCGCTCTCCCGGCGCGCCTTCTCGCGCCAATTCAAGCGCAGTCGCAGGAAGACTGACGGAGAGCCAGTTGTCTTGTTTGTCGACACGTTCACCGAGCTGAATCACCCGGAGCTGGGGCATGCTGCGGTCAGAGTACTGGAAGCGGTAGGCTGCCAGGTGCTGCTCGCGGTCGGCCAGGGGTGTTGTGGCCGAACCATGATCTCGAAAGGTCTGCTGGGGCGGGCGAGAGAGCGGGCCAATCAGAACGTTCGGGCCCTGGGGAAATACGCCAGACAGGGCGTTCCGATCGTTGGGCTCGAGCCTTCGTGCTTACTCATGTTGCGCGACGAGTATCTGGACCTCCTGCCCGGTGATGAGAACGCAATCGCGATTGCAGCCACTGCAAGATTGATTGAGGAGTTCCTGACCGAGGCCACCGCGGCGGGGAGCAGTCGCCTGGCGGGTCTCGACCTCACTCCTCGCGCCGGCAAAGTCCTGTTGCACAACCACTGTCACTCCAAGGCTCTGGTGGGGAGCGGGCCGGCGCTCGCAATGCTGCGGGCGATGCGGTCCGAGGTCGAAGAGATCCAGTCGGGGTGCTGCGGGATGGCTGGCTCGTTCGGGTACGAGGTAGAGCACTACGCGCTGTCCATGCAGATCGGGGAACTGAAGCTTTTCCCCCGGATCCGTGAAGAAGCCGCCAGGGCTTCGGAGGTTGAGGTCGTCGCTCCGGGGATGTCGTGTCGATCGCAGATTCGAGATGGGACCGGGGCTACTGCCTCCCATCCGGTGATGATGTTAGCCGAGGCGCTGGCAGATCAAGTCCCGGGATGAGTGGTCGAGGAGTCGAGCTCAATCCTTGGCAGCCGCTTGGCCGGATTCGAAGATTTCGTAGTACCCCCGATCGAGCTCGTCGTCAGAGAGGTGCGCATAGCGCTGGGTGACCGCGATGCTGCGGTGGCGGGCGAGCTCCTGGGCGAGCTTCAGGTTGCCGCCGGAACCCCTGAGCACGGTCGTGACAAAATAGTGCCGGAAAGAGTGGGGCGTGATCGCGGCCTGGGGCCGCTCCCCGAGGGCCTGACGGGCACGCTCGTGGACAATCGACCGGGCAGTGGTGGTTGAAATCGGCAGCACTCGTTTGCCGGAGGCTGGGTCGTGTCGGGCGAAGAGTGGCAATGCGCTCAGCGGCCGGCCGGAGGAGCCGTCACGGCTCGACCGAGCCTCAAGATAAGACCGCAAGTAGCGCAGCGACCGGTTTGAGAAGCGAACCACCGCTTCCCGGTCGCCTTTGCCGATCATCAGTGCCCGGCCCTCGTTCCAGTCCAAATCCCCGCGGCGCAGGCCGACCGCCTCGTGTACCCGCAGACCGGTGTCCGCCAAGGTGAACAAGAGGGCCCGATCCCGCAAGCCGCGCAGCCGCCCGGGCTCGTCATCACCCTGGTTAGTAGGAATGTCCGTGGTGGCGGCGAGGATCGCCTCAATGGCTTCCCGGGGGAACTGAGGCAAGCGCTGACCCGGTCTGCGCGCTCGCCGGCGGATCAGGGAGCGCAGCCGGGGCAAATTGAGCTCAGCCAGGCCCTCAGCGGAGAGAAACTCGTACCAACCGGAGATGGCGGTTAGATACAGGCGTTCGCTGGCGGGTGCGTAATTTCGTAGATGGGCCGCGAAGTCTCCGACCCAATTCTCGTTTGCGATCCGTGGCGGTTCAGTCTTCGGATCGACCCCCAGACCATCCAGGCAGGCCCGGAATGCCTGGACGGCATTCCCATAGGTCCTTACCGTGTTCGGGCTTCGGGCCAGGCGGACGGCACCGAGGTAATCCTGAAACGATGCCTCAAGGGTGTGAGCCGTCATACGGGGAGGACTGTACACCAGAGTGCGTAGTCGGGCGATTGAACTGAGACTGCAGTCGTCCCAAGGGGCTAATTCAACCCGGTTGTTGGGCTACTGGATCCGGCACGACATGCTTGCGATAATGATACTTATCATAACCATAGTGAACGTATCCCGACCTGGCAATTCGTCAAGGACCTCCCCCACCAACTGGTCTGGCCGTTCGGGGCGATCGGAGCTCCGTACCGGTTTACCCCCTGCCCCGTTTGAGGCCCAGAGGGAGAAGTTACTCGGGGTCGGGCAGAACGCTCTTGTGGATCCGGGCCACGTCGCCACGGTGCCAGCAGCGCTCAAAGGCCGCGACCATTTGGGGATCGAACTGCTTGCCGGATTGGCCCAGGATTTCTGCGAAGGCCTTCTCGAAGGCGAGGGCGGGACGGTAGGGCCGGTCGGAGGTCATCGCGTGGAAAGTATCGGCCACTGCCAAGAGACGTGCCCCGAGCGGAATGGCTTCGCCGGCCAGGCCATCCGGATACCCTTTTCCATCCCAACGCTCGTGATGATGAAGGACCAGCGGCAGTGCCGCATCGAGGTAAGGGTTCCCTTCAATCATATGAGCCCCATAGACCGGATGCATGCGCATCTCGGCCCATTCATCCTCATCGAGCGGACCCTCCTTCGAGAGGATCTTTTCGGGAACCCCAATCTTACCTACGTCATGTAGGATCGCCCCGAAGTCGAGCGCCTCGAGCTGGAACTCATCCCAACCCAATTCCAGGGCCATCGCCTGGGCGTACGCGTTCACCGCCTCGACATGCCGGAGGGTATACACGCCGGCCCGAGCTTCGATGGCATTTGCCATTGCTCGCAAGACAGCTTTGAGCTGTAAGAGCAGCAGTTCATCACTTCGTTGGAGTCTCGCCCGAACTGCAGTCAGCAGCTCAGTCCGAGTGGCTGGCTTTGTAATGTAATCATCGACCCCAAGCGCCTTGGCGGCGAAAATGTCTTCTCGGGTACCGCGGGCAGTCACGAAGATGAATGGCACCGCCGCGCCTTCCGGGCGCGCCCGAATGGACTTATATAGCTCGATGCCGTCCATGCCCGGCATCGCGATATCCGACAAGATCAGGGCCGGCTTGACCTCCTGCAGCAGCCGGAGGGCGTCCTTCCCGTTCGAGGCAGTCGTGACCGTATAGCCGGATCCTTCCAGAATGTCCCGGAAGGCAACCAGCATAGCCGGGTCGTCCTCGACGATCAGCAGCGTGGAGCCATTGACATCCGTATCGTTCATCACGGTTTCCCCTCAGAGTTTTGGCAGCCCATGACTGGGCAGCGTTGTCCGGCTTCGCCCTTTGATTATTGGCGGGTGTCGAGGATCGCGCAAGGTTACCGCGGTCAACCCGTGCCGGAAGCGGCCGGTATACTGGGGGTTGGCGGGCCCAGCCTCTGGAGACCCGCCGCCGCACGGCAAGCGAGAAAGGCAGCCTTGGGGATGGGCGAAGTCGGCAGGCACGTGGTTGCCCGGAATCGGAAAGCGGGCCGGGATTACGTCCTGGAGGAGCGCTTTGAGGCCGGGATCGTCTTGCGGGGCACGGAGATCAAGGCGCTCCGGTCAGGCCAGGCGAGCCTGCAAGAGGCCTACATCCGGATTGAGGCTGGCGAGGCCTGGCTGGTGAACGCACATATTGCCGCCTATGGCCCGGCCAGCCGGATGAACCACGACCCCCGGCGCCCCAGGAAACTGCTGCTTCATCGGAGAGAGCTGAATGAGCTGGCGGGCGGCCTTCAGCGCGGCAGGTACTCCGTAATCCCCACCCAAATGTACTTGACCCGGGGGCTGGCAAAGCTCGAGCTCGCCCTGGGGCGTGGCAAACGGAAATTCGACAAGCGCCGCGAGCTCGCCGCTCGGGATGCCCAGCGCGAGGTTGAGCGTGCCGTGCGCGGGAAGCGGGTTCTTCGCTAACCAGCGTTTCCTCCCGAGCCTCCACCCTCTAGCTGTGACTCCCTAGGCGCCCTTTCTGCCCCGACAACCCCGATTTGTCATCTCTGATCTGTCATCCCCTACCCACCGCCGCTTGCCCGCGCCTACAACACCTGACATACGCCCGGCGTGTAAAGCCCCGGCGCCTGTTTTGCCAGGGGTTGCTGAGCCTACTTCGCTGGTTTCCCGACCTCGACTTATGTAAATTGCGCATAGCCGTCGACTATCTGTGTAGGTTCAAAGAGGCATCGTCGGAGATCAGTGATTGGCTATGCGCATTGAGTGTTGACTTCCCTTGGGGTGAGGGACCAAGCCATGTGGTGTGGCATAACGTAACCCGGCACCGTGCGAAGCGAACCAGGGCCGAGGCAAGCCAGGGCCCGCCGAGCCGGCCTGGATTGAGGTGATATACTGATTGTGAAGGGGATGATCGGTCTCGACGAAGGCAGTTGGGACCCGGCTGCAAGCCGAGAGGCGCCGAACTCGCAAAATCAGCGCACAAAACAAGTGCCAAAAGCACGAACTACGCGGCTCTCCCCCTCGCTGCATAAGCTAGGCTAAGAGAGCTGGCCCCCAAAACGGGGCACGCCTCCCGAACCCGTCCTTGACCGGGCGAGGTGTAGGCGGCCAAAAAAAGCCAGGGTGCCGCAGGCGAGGGCCGCGAAGCCTGCGAAAGAGGAGCTCTCGGGCTCCAGCGGCTGGCCAAAAGGACGCCCTGCCGAGCGGGCGCCTCGCGGCGAGAGCAGAATAGATCGGCTACGCTTGTAGAAGCTTGGTTATCGAAGCCCTCGGACGCGGGTTCAATTCCCGCCATCTCCACCTGAGACCCCGGGGCTGTCCGCTGCGGACAGCCCCGGGTTGTTCTTAATCTCACCCGGTTCTAGATCGGGTTGTCTAGACGAAATCCGTGACCGCGCACGGTGAGCAAGTAGGAGTGCCCCGGATCGAGTCCCGTCAGGCGTTCCCGCAGCCGGCGGACCAGGGCATCAATCGCTTGATCCGAAACCCCCTCCCCTGCCGACTCCGGCCAAACGTGCTGGACGATTTCCTCTCGACTGACGACCCGATCGGGGTTCTCAAGCATCAGCGCTAGCAGGCGGTGTTGGGGTGGTGAAAGCGGCGGATCGATCTCGCTCCGGCCGACCCAGACCCGGTGCGCCTGGGAATCCATCCGGAGCCGTCCCAATCCCATTTGAGCGAGCCCTTCGCGGTGCAGCGGGACCGTGTCCTCAGTCCCCACAAACACCAATCGAAGGACCAAGGAAATCTGGATGATGTCCCCATCCTGAAGCAGGGTTTCCCTTTCGATCGGCACCCCGTTCAAATGAGTACCATTCTTGCTTCCCAAGTCCTCCAGCATGTAACCGGCCCCGGTCCGCCGGATCCGGGCGTGCTGACGCGACACCTGGCGATCGGCGACGACCAGGTCACACTCCGGACCCCTGCCGATCAGCACCTGGTTGCCTTCAAGCACCCAACGCGACCCGCTCAGCTTGCCGGTCTGCGCAATCAGGACCGGCAGTTCCGCCGGGTTATTCTTCACTCCGCTCCTTCGACAGCCAAGAAACCTCCACTGAGTATAATGACCGGTTCACTGCAATGGTTGCGCCAGTAAAGTCCGGCAAGGCCCTTAAGGATCGATATGTAGTTAGCCGGGTCATCGGCCGGGGCGGCATGGGCTCGATTTATCTCGCCGATGACAACCGGCTGGACGGACGAGTCTGCGCGATCAAAGAGGTCTCCCAGGGCGGCGATCTTCCCGAGGACCTGCGGGCCCAGGGTCGGGACCAGTTTTATCGGGAGGCCTCCGTCTTGGCCCGACTCGATCACCCCAATCTCCCAAAGGTCTCGGACTTTTTCAGCGAGGCGGACCGCGATTACTTGGTAATGGATTTCGTCCCGGGAGACGATCTGAAATCCCTGATGGACAACGCCAGAAAAAAGAGTCAATTCCTGTCGGCCCCGGAGGTCATGGGATGGGCCGGCCAAATCGCCGACGCCCTAGAATACTTGCACAGCCAAGATCCACCGGTCGTTCACCGCGATATCAAACCTAGCAATCTAAAATTAACCCCCAACCGCCTGATCAAACTCGTTGATTTCGGATTGGTAAAACAGACGGCTCCCGACGAGATCACGGTCACGGTGATTCAGGGCCGGGGCACAGCCGCTTATACTCCGCTCGAACAGTACGGCGGTGACACGGGCCACACCGACCGGCGCAGCGACATTTACGCGTTTGGCGCAACTCTCTACCATCTGCTTACCAATCAACCCCCGGCCGAGGCTAAACAGCGGTTCCTGCAGGCCGACGCACTGGAGCGGCCGCGGCTAATCAATCCTCAGATCAGCTCGTCCGTGGAGGCCGCGATCCTGTGGGCGATGGCGCTCCATCCGGACGACCGGCCTCCCCACATAGACGCCTTCCGGCAAGCTCTGTTCAAGGGTGCCTTCCCGGCCACGTCCCCTGCAGCCGCTCTCGCTGGGATATCCTTGGGCCGAGTTGACCAGGCCCTGGCAGCTGCCGGGGCGCTGCTGTTGCTGATCGCCTTGGTTGCCTCAGTGAGTTAGCCGCCTCATCCAGACATACGCCCCCGCTGCTCCGGCGGCTGCTCCGAGCACCGTCAGCAATAACGCTCCGAAGACTCCGCTCGACCCAAGCAATTCCCGGCTTCCCGGGAACCCAAGCGCCAAATAGTCGTAGCCAACCAAGCCCCCGATCACGATCAGCAGGACAGCCCGCACGCCCGCAAGTCCCTGACGCAAAAACATCCGCTGACCGACCACGGCCAGACCGGCCACGCTGGCCAGTGCGAGGCCCAGTTCCGCCAGGCCAACCGACCGCCCGCCTTCATTTTGGGTTGCCGCTTCCCCGGTGCCGGTGGCCGGTGTCGGCGTGGCCGGGTCCGGGGTCGCGCTTGGCGCCTGGGTCGCGGTGGGTTCCATGGTCGGAGTGATCACAGTCACGATGCCCTCTTGAACATTCAATTGAAGAATCTCAGACAGAAGAGCCGGTTCGCTCCGCGCCTCAATGGTCAAGTTGCCCAGCCGGTCAAGAGTGAAGCTAGCGGTGGCAAAGCCATCCAGGGTCGTGGCTTCGTAGGTAGTTGAAATCCCTTCCTCCTGATAGGACACCACGAATTCGACCGGGGTCCTGTCCGGCACGGGATGTCCGTTGTGGTCGAGGATCAGGCCAGATCGAACCGCAACGGCGTCGCCAATCGCGTACCCCGGGGCAACCTCGGTCGCCTCCTGCTCTCTTTGAATCGCGAGCGAGATCAGTTGATTCGGGTCGGGGGAGGTGATTTCGATCAGGTCGTATCCGATTCCGGGCACGCTCACCGGCGGGGCGCCGACCGCAGATATCTCTTGGAACAACAGCCGGGCTGCCATCTCGACGAACGCGCTGGACTTTCCGTACAATGCGTAATACAGATCGATCTTGCTGATATCAGTCGGCCCCAAGTCGTACGGAACATCCATGGCAAACACCACGACGTTCTTGTTCAGGACCAGCTCGGGACGGTTATCGAGCAGCAGTTTGAGTGCGCTCGAGCCATAGACGGTCGGGTCGCTCTTCAAAGTAACAAAGATCAACCAGTCGGCCGGCCGGATAATCGCGTCGACCTCTTCTGCCGCCAGGATTGGGATCGAAGGAACCCCCGGCGGAGCTTGGCCAAGGTAACGCGCCAAATCTGCCATCGTGAGCGAGGTCAAGTTCCAGGCACCCACCTGGCCGGCCGCCCGGGTCCCGTAAAGTGCCAGCACCTTTGACTCCAAAGCCGTCCGGCCGATCCCCTCGATCTGCTCGCAGCTCGTGCACTGGCGGTAGTTCCTGACGTCGGTGATGAATACAATCCGTTCGCCGATCTCAGGTGGCGCGGCTATGAGGCTTTGAAGCTCAGCCGCCGGTGGGTCGAGCAGGCCTGCGGCGGCCCGGGCCACTTGAAGCGCCAGATCCGAGGATCCGGCCGGGTTCAGGGCCTCATCCGCCGCAAGAACTCGATCGGGCTCGAATGCCTCGTCATACAGACGCAGCTTCAAGCGCAGGATTCGCAGGACGGACTCATCCACCCGTTGTGCGAACAGGGTGTCGTCCCGATACTTCTCAGCAAAAAAACTCAGGGTGTTCCTGACCGTAGTCAACTGGTCGGGGTCTGCGTCCGAGCGAAAATCCGAGAGGTAGAGCAGGTCATTACCGGCCAGAAAGGCATCCCGGGCTGTCAGGTGCCCTCGAAAGCTCTGGCCGAGTGACTCGTAGAAGCGCCGCAGGGCGGCCGCCCCCAGTTCATCGCTCACGGTCACTCCCCCCGCCTGCCGCCAGGCCGCGAAGGGTTCGAGCGCCATCAGCTGGCCGAAGGCATCGGGGTCGAGTCCGATCGGGCGGGTGGTGTCCCGGATATTGCCTTGGAATCCCTGGTAACGAATATGACCGGTGAGCAGTCCGTCGGCAATTGCGGGGTCCTCGCCGGGCCCGGCCGCGGTGACCGCGAAGAACGGTTCAAGCTCAATTTGCTGAAGCTGCACCAGGGACTTCCGGACGGTTGAGATCTCCTCCCGGATCGGGCGGTCGGTGCCTCCGAGGCCTGGAAAGTGTTGCGGGACGACACTTAATCGACCTTGCGATCCGAGGTGCACTCCTTCAATAAACGCCCGGCCCATGACGCTGACCCAGTAGGAGTCACCCCCGAAGGTTCTGACTCCCAGATCGGCGAGGGCGAGCTGAGTTGGGTCTACCAACACGTCCAACGAGGGGCCCAGCAGCAGATTGAAACCGAGCGAAGCGAGCTCGGTCCCCAACGTCTCCCCCACCTGACGGGCAAACCCAGGATCCCAAGTCGCGCCGATGGCCATCTGGCTCGGGAGCTCTGAGAGGTCGCTCATGATCTCCGAGTACGGTGGCCCATTCCCTTCTTGACTGAGGCCGATTAGCAGAGGAATATAGGCGACCGCGCCCTCCGAACCTGCCGCGGCTTCGTAGGTGGCGGTCTGGAGGGCCGAGGTCAATGCCCGAGCCGCGGGCAGGGTATCGGGCGGCCCGACGAAATTATCCTCTGCCCCCCGCAGCACCACCCCGCCAATGTGCTGGTCGCGGATCAAGCCAAAGATTGGATCGTCTTCGTTGGGCGTAGCACCACCAAAAGTGACCAAAAACAACTGACCGACCCGCTGCTCCGGGGTCATTTGCGATAGCAGATCCTCAGCCAGATCGGGCGCAGGCGCGGCTGTCAGCGCCGCGAGCGCCGCGCCGTACCAGGCAAGCGTGGAAAGCCTTCGCCTCATCGCAGGAAGTATACGCATTCCACCGACTTTGGGCTGAGCAGCCGATTGATAAGGAAGTGCGGGTAGCTTGGGGGAGGTCTAGGGGGCTGCTTCCGCTTGAAGGATCTCCCGCAAGGCCTGCCGCCGCCTGCCGCCTCCGAGTAGCTCCAGGCGACGAAGACCCAGTGGATCGATCTCTTCGCGTAACAAGCCCAGCTCGTGCTCGCTCGGAGGCTCGCTGACCGCGAGCTGCTCTGCGACCCGCAGCTCGAATCCAGTCTTAGCCTGCACGTCCTCCGCCCGCACTCCAGGGTGCACGTGAGTCAACCGCAGTTCGCCGTCCGCAAAATCAAACTGACCCAGATCGGATACCAAGTAGACCGGGCCGGCTCCGAGTCGCCTGCGCGGCGTGTGTCCCAGGCCCGACAGAAAATCCAACTGTTGGACGAATGTGACTTTGGAGTGTCGCGGCACATAGAGGTGGATCCGATCGAAGAGCACGGTCACGTCGGGAATTCCACCACTGCCGGGCATTCGCAGGCGGGGACGCCGGATGTCCCGCCCAATTGCCAGATTGTTGAAGTTGCCATGCCGGTCCACCTGGCCGGGCCGAAAGAACTCCAGCGGTTTCGCCGCCGGCAAGAAGTCGGCGGCTGCCTGGGCAAACCCGAAACTCCCCATCGAGTGTGCCAGCCAGCTTCCCTCGGCTCCCTGCAGCTCCAGACGAGGGCCTGCCCGGCAGAAGCACTGCCCAATCGCGGAGGCCAGGTAGATCGCCGGGGCGTGGGTCTTCTGAGCAAGCAAGGCGCCCACCGCGGCAATCGGGGTGGCCAGCCCCAGAGCAACCACATCGCCGTTCTCGATTCGCCGCGAGATACAAACGCAAATCAGCTCATCGACCGAATAGGCCATCGGGTGCGGCGATTGGAGAACCGGCGGGGGTTTGGTTTGAAGGCCTTCCATCTTCAGTCAACCTGCCCCGCGCGTTGCGGGGCATCGGGGCGAGTGCCGGGGGTGCTACAGCTCTACGAAATAGGCCTCGGCGGCCTTGTCGATCAGCTCCTTGCTCATCGCCGCCTCGACGTTCAGGTAGCGCGAGATGTCTAGGATTTGATCGCAGATGTCTCTGGGATGCGAAGCCCGCAGCTTGCGATTGCGCTTGATGTACCACTCCTGGAGCATGTAGGCCAGGCCTCGATCCGAGTACGGGACCCCTTTGGCCTCCGCGGTCCGTTTGAAGATGTCCCGGTAAGCCTCGTAGGACGGATCTCCGATTTCAATCTTGTGACGCAATCGGCGAAGGAATGCTTCATCCACCAGGTCCTTGGGAGGCAGGTTGGTTGAGAACACGACCAGCACGTCGAATGGGACCTCCACCTTGCGGCCGGTATGCAGGGTCAGGAAATCGATCCGGTTCTCGAGCGGAACGATCCAGCGATTGAGCAAGTCGCGCGGCCGGACCTGTTGGCGTCCAAAGTCGTCAATCAGGAATACCCCGCCATTCGCCTTCACTTGAAAGGGCGCCTCGTAGAACTTGTTGACGTCGTCGTAAACGAGGTCCAGCCCATCCATGGTCAGCTCGCCGCCGACCACGATGAACGGGCGGCGGATCTTAACCCAACGCGGATCGCCTTTCAACGCCCCGGTGCCTCCGGTTTCGGAGGTCTGATCGGGAGAGAGCTCATGGTTGACCGAGTCGTACAACTTGACGACCTGCCCGTCGATATCAATCGCGTACGGAATCGTGATGTCCTCCAGCAGCAGCAGTCTTCCAATCGCGCGTGCGATGGAAGTCTTGCCGTTGCCGGGTGGTCCATACAGGAAGATTGAAGCGCCCGAATTTACCGCGGGGCCGATCTGATTGAACGTCGTCTCCGAGAGCACCAGGCTCTCGAGGGCCTTGGACATCGTTCGCGGGTTCACCGTGGTCCGACTCCGGCTTTGGCGCAGGATCGCCTCGTTGTACACGGCGATCGGGACCGGGGCCGGCCCGGCATACTGACTTCGCTCCAGGGCCTCCCGGGCTCTGGCGATCCCGGCGTCGGTAATCGCGTACTGATAGGATCCTTCCCCGATTCCGACCTGGGACTTGACCTCCACGAACTTCTCGCGCTTAAGCGCTTCCAGGACCAGGTCGCTCAGACCGGCGTAGGGGAGGGCCATCGCCTCAGCAACCTTGAAACCGGTGAGATAGCCGCGGAAGTAGAGCAGCTTAAGTGCCAGGTCCTGCAGCCACAGCTGGTTGAGGCCCGTATCTTCAATCCGATTGACAGAACTTGGGATGTAGCGCAGGCTGCCGGTGGTCGGCATGTCGGCAGTTCGGATGACTCGAGGCGAAGTGCGGGGGAGGGTCATGGCCCCGATTATATACTTCCGGCCAGGGGGGAGCAAATCCTCAGTTGTTCCCACCCGGCCGGCTCTGTACAATACTCCGGATGAGCCTGACCTTCCTGATCCCGGTCTACAACGAGCGGGCCACGATCGAGGCCATCCTCCGGCAGGTCGAGAGCGTCAATCTGGCCGACGAAATCATCGTCGTCGATGACGCTTCGACTGACGGGACCCGAGAGGTGCTCCAGGAGCTCATCCCGGCCCTCCCGGGGGCCCGCCTGCTGCTGCATGAAACCAATCGGGGTAAAGGCGCGGCGATTCGGACCGGACTCGGGCTAGTGTCTTCTGATCTGGTGCTCATTCAGGACGCCGACCTCGAATACGATCCGCGGGAGGTTCCCAACTTGCTCCGGCCGATCCAGGACGGCAAAGCTGACGTCGTCTATGGCTCTCGATTTCTCGGTGGGCCGCGCCGGACCACTATGTTCTGGCATATGGTGGCCAACAAGCTGCTGACGCTGATGACCAACCTGCTCTATAACAGCATCCTCTCGGATATGGAGACTGGATACAAACTCTTCCGCCGTGACCTGATCCAGTCGATCCCGATCCGATCGAACCGATTCGACTTTGAGCCGGAGATTACGGCCAAGCTGCTCAAGCGCAAAGCACGCATCTTCGAAGTGCCGATCTCTTTCAACCCGCGCGAATACTCGGAAGGCAAGAAAATAGGCCTCGCTGACGCCTTTGCGGCTGTGTGGGCCCTGCTGAAGTACCGGGTGGTCGATTAACTTGGCCTGAAATCCTGGACGACCAGCTGTAAGCTGACGACACCCCGAAACTCATTTCGCTCCAACCGGTAGGCAATATCCACCGTCCTGGAGATTTCCGGCATTCGCTCTCCTAGATTGAACCCAATCGCATCGAAAACTCGATCGCCCTGGTGGAGGGCCAGCTTGAGATGCTTGCGGTCGGCACCCACGGCACGCTTGGAAAGGACTGTGGCGCCCCGAGTAGCGAAGACCGGAGCCGGGTTTCCTTCACCGCACGGTTCGAGTTTCTCGACGAAGTCCATCAGATCGTCATTGAGCTGGTCAAAGCTCAAGACCGCCTCGATCGACAGAGTTGGCCGCAAGTCCTGGCCGCCCAACGTCTTCTCCGCGATCTGTTCCAACCGCTCAACGAAAGCGTCCCAGTTCGCGACCCCCACCCCGAATCCGGCGGCCGCCGCATGTCCGCCGTACCGTTCGAGCAAATCTCGGCATTCATCGAGGGCGCCGGTAATGTTGAACTGAGGGATGCTGCGGGCCGAGCCTCGAATGCTGTCTGCCTGTACTCGGGCCACCAGCGCGGGTCGATAGAACTCATCGACTAGCCGCCCAGCCACCAGCCCAACGACGCCTTCGTGGAAGCTCGGATCGGCTGCGACGATCAGGTTTCCCCCCGGCGGAACAAGGCCGATGATCTTCTTCGCTTGATCAAGCGTCTCATTCGTCAACCGCTGGCGTTCTCGATTCAAGCGGTCGAGGCTTTCGGCCCGAGCTCGGGCTTCGGGCCCTGGTCCGGCCAGCAGCAGCTCGACTGCCTCCCCGGCGCTGGCGAGCCTCCCGGCTGCATTTAGCCGCGGGCCTAGACTGAAGCCAATGGAGTTGGCCGTCAGCCGGCCGGGGGTGAGACGAGCCTGCGCGACGAGCGCTTGCAAGCCCGGTCGACCCCCGGCGTTCAGCAACTCTAGGCCGGAGGCGACCAGCGCCCGATTTTCATTTTGAAGCGGTGCGAGGTCGGATACTGTTCCGACTGCGACCAGGTCCAGCGGGAGCACCGAGGATTGGCTTCCGCTGGCTTCGAGCAGCGCCTGGGCCAGTTTGAGCGCTACTCCGACTCCCGAGAGCCCTTTGAACGGATAGCGGTCGCCCTCGCGGTTCGGATTGACTACCGCGATCGCAGGGGGCAATTCGTAAGCCGGCAGGTGGTGGTCAGTAACGATCAGCTCGAGCCCGATCTGCTTGGCAACTTCAGCAGCCTCCCAGGAGCGGATCCCGCAGTCAACGCTCACCAGCAAGTCTGCTCCTTCTGAGCGCAATTTGGATAGCGCGCCTGCATTTAAGCCATAGCCTTCTTCAAAACGATCGGGGATGTACCAACGGGTGGCAAACCCTTGCGAGCTTAGGACCTCATACAGTAGGACCGTGGCGGAGACGCCGTCCGCGTCGTAGTCGCCGTAGACGACCACCGTTTGGCCGCTGGCCCGGGCCGCCTGCAGCCGCTCCACCGCAGCCGGCATGTCCGTCAGGAGAAATGGGTCGCTCGAGCCAGAGTGGCGCCGGCTGAGAAACAGCTCGGCCTCGGACGCAGTTCGAACCCCTCTCCCAGCCAGGATCGCCTGTTGAGTTGGGGTGTAGCCGCCTGGGTCAGACCAGGCCGACTCGGTGCCTGGCTCAATCCAGCGTTTGCCGAGCATCGGATAGGGTCATCAGCCTCGGTCGGCAGCAAAACGGCCCGCTTTTTGAGCGGGCCGTTTAAGTCAATCGCGGATTAGGGTTACGCCCAGCCTTGGCCCTTCACGAAATTGGTGAGGACCGGGATGTTGACTTGCTCCCCCTGGTAAGCCTTAATTCCCCAGTAGACGCCAACCGCCCAGATGATCAAGGATGGAGCACCAAAACAGAAAATCAACACGGTGCTGAGGATCGTCCCCCCGACCAGGTTGAACAGCCCCCACGCCAGAGCTTGGGCGTTGTGGGCCCGAATGAACGGGCGGGCTTTCTTGTCAGCCATAAGCAGGATGATGATCGGCACGATTGGGCTCAAAACATAAGCCAACAATGCCCAAAGCTTGTCATCACTGGTGATGCCGGCGTCCATTGCGGGTTTATTGGTCATTCTTTCCTCTCCTCTGGGTACCGGGCCGCCGACCGGCTGGTCCCGGCGTTGTCATGGATTGTAACCGCATGGGCTAAAGTCGCAAGCCCATCTTATTGAACCCCTCGAACGGCAAGAGGTTGCTCATTGTTCGACCCCGGTCGTATGCTAGCATTGGACTATGCGGGTGGTCTTCATGGGGTCGCCGGATTTTTCGATTCCGACCCTCGCTGAGCTCGCTCGGCTGCACGAGGTGATCGGAGTCGTTACCCAACCGGATCGACCGGCCGGCCGCGGCCGGCAAACGAGGGTCTCGGTAGTGAAGCAATTCGCGATCGCGCATGGGTTGCGGGTGATGGAGCCTGAAAGTCTGCGAGCACCCCAGGTGGTCGGCCAATTAACCGGCCTGCGACCCGAGCTCATCGTCGTTGCGGCCTATGGCCAAATCCTCCCGCAGGCCGTGCTCGACTTACCCCCGCACGGGTGCCTCAATGTCCACGCCTCCCTGCTGCCACGCTGGCGCGGTGCTTCGCCGGTCCAAGCTGCCATTCTAAACGGAGACTCCGAAACGGGCGTCTCGATCATGTTGATGGAAGCCGGGCTCGATACCGGCCCAATTCTCGCCCAGCGAGCGACCCCAATCGGGGCCAGGGAGACCGGCGGCAGTCTGGGCCTGCGGCTGGCCAGGCTCGGGGCGGATCTACTTATCGAGGTGCTTCCAGACCACCTGGCCGGACATCGCGACTCCGCCGCACAAGATGCGGCCCGAGCAACCCACGCTCCGCGCCTCAAGAAGGCCAGCGGCCTGATCGACCTGCACCTCCCAGCCGCGCAGTTAGCCAGGCAAGTCCGTGCCTTTCATCCTTGGCCTGGGTCCTATCTTCAATGGAATGCCCGCCGCCTGATCGTTCATACCGCCCGGGCCGTGGCCATGGACAAGCGTGCGCCCGGACAGGCCTTCGAGCTGGAACGCCTCCCAGCCCTGGGGACGGGCGACGGTGCGCTGGTTCTGGAGCAGGTGCAGCTGGAAGGCAAGCGGGCGATGGATGGACACGCCTTCCTGTTGGGTTCGCCGGATTTCCTGGATGCCCGTCTGCTCGGGTGACCACGGTTGGAGAAACTCTGATTGGCTATGCGCATCTAAGGGTAGTTCACGACCTGCTCGAAAGTGCTTGCCGTGCCGAGGCTCCGACCCAACCGCAGTAATTCCATCCTGCTGCTCAATGGCCGCATCCATCCCAGGGCCGACTCAGCCGCGGTCGTCGCGGCCCTGCTCATCGAGGGCGGTCGGGTGATCTGGGTAGGCCAGCCGGGCGAGCTCGGTAGTCCGTACTCCAACTCAGGGATAGTCCTCGACCTGGGCGGCAGAACAGTGTTACCGGGATTGATCGATGCCCATCTCCACTTGGAACATTACGCAAGTCGGCTTTCCCTCCTCGATTGTGAACAACCCAGTTTGGCGGAATGCCTGACCCGGGTTCGGGCGCAGGCCGAGCGGAGTGAAGCGGGGGTCTGGATCCTGGGCCATGGATGGGAGCAGAATCTTTGGGGCGGCTACCCCTCCGCGGCAGACCTGGATCAGGCAGCGCCGACCCACCCCGCCTACTTGACCGCGAAATCCCTCCACGCCGCTTGGGCGAATTCGAAAGGCCTGGAGTTGGCCCAGATTAACGCCTCGACCCCCGACCCCGCCGACGGGGCGATCCAGCGATCCGCCGACGGTTCACCGACCGGCATCCTGTTTGAAGGTGCCATGCGGCTGATTTCGGACTTGATCGGCCGCCCAGCAATTGGCCAGCGGGTCGAGAGCTTGGCCAGGGCACAAGCGCGGCTGCTCTCCCTCGGCCTGACCGGGGTTCATGACTTCGATGGACCTAGCTGCTTCGAGGCCCTCCAACTCCTGCGTGAGGCCGAACGGCTGCAGCTCCGAGTGGTCAAGAATCTGCCGGCAAACCTCTTAGCAGAACTTCAAGCGGCAGGCTTCCGAACCGGATTCGGCGATGAGTGGATTCGGCTCGGCCACATCAAGGTCTTCGCCGACGGGGCTCTCGGGCCGAGGACCGCCTCGATGCTAAGCCCCTATTCTGGCGAGCCGGAGAATCGCGGGATGTTGTTAATCGACCACGAGGGGCTGGCCGAGATCGCCATTCGTGCGGCCCAAGCTGGGTTGGCGACCAGCGTGCATGCCATCGGAGACCAGGCGACCCACGAAGTGCTGGGGGCATTCAGCACCCTGCGGGACTATGAGGCCGCCAACCAGCTTCCCCACCTGCGACACCGGATCGAGCATCTGCAACTGCTGCATCCGGACGATTCCGGCCGGGCCGGCGCTCTCAATCTAGTGGCCTCGATGCAGCCGGTCCACGCCACCTCAGACATGCCGATGGCTGATCGATACTGGGGAGACCGGGTGCGGACCGCATATGCCTGGCGAACCGAGTTGCAGGCGGGCGCCCACTTGGCCTTCGGATCAGACGCCCCAGTCGAGGATCCCAATCCCTTCCTAGGAATCCATGCCGCGGTCACCCGGCGCCGGCTGGACGGCAGCCCAGGCCTGGAGGGATGGGTACCGGACCAACGCGTGACCCTGGAGCAGGCCTTGGCAGCCTACACGCTGGGACCTGCCTATGCGGCCGGGATGGAATCGGTTCAGGGACGGCTGGAGCCCGGCTATCTGGCGGACCTGGTCGTGCTGGCTCGCGACCCGTACGATTGTCGGCCAGATGAACTGGCCGAACTTACCCCGGTCGGCACCATGGTCGGAGGCGAGTGGCGCTACCGCGATTTCTAGTTGTCGGTCGCCGGACTTTGGCGATGGAAATCGCCATCCCGCGCGGTGACTCCGATCTGATCCAAATGTTCCAGGAGAGCCAGGGCGTATTTGCGAGAACTCGCAAACCGGTCCCTGACTTCGCCGACGGTCACTTTCCCGGTCTCGCCCAGTCGCACCCGCACCCAATCGGTCATCTGCGAATACGCCCCCCGGCTCAAGAGCACGGTCTCTGAGACCCTCACCAGCTCGCCATTCTCGAGCAGCGAGGCGAGTACTTCCTCTCCGACAGCCTCCCGGCACGCGTTCCAGCCGGGCGGCCCATACGGTTCGGCCGCGAATCGCTCCAGCAGCCGACTCACCTGCTCGGCTTCGGCCTGGCTCAGTTGAACCACGAATTCCGGCAGGCTGATTCGGCTGCCGGCCTGCCGCAGCATCCCGCGGTTGACCATCTCCTCAATCAATTCGGTGGCCCCTCCCGCGAGCTGGCCCCTGAGTTCCTCGAGAGACATCCCAGATCTCAGCGGGTGGCGCTGGTGAAATTCCCCTAGCAGTTCTCGCGCCCGCTGAACCGTTGCGTTCCATCTTTGGGCCCCGACCGCCCACCGCTCGCTTGAAGGCGCGGCTCCGCTGAGGATTACCAGCTTACCCTTCTGCTCGAGCCGGTCGAGCGTCGCGTCGACGGCTACCGCATCCAACCCCAGAGACACTCTGGCGGCCGCCACGCGGGATGGGCCATCCTCGCCAATAAACGCAAGCAAGACGTCTTCTGGGTCCTCGCTTAGAGCTCGGTTCAACCCTTCGATTACGCTTGGATCCACCCGTTTGTGAACTCGGGTCGGGTGAGGATTCGCAACCTGTCCACCCCCGAGGGTTGTCCCCGGAGACGGACGACGCAGGATGAACCGGTCTCCCCTTCTCACGACGACGGGTGCTTCTAGCACCAACTGCAGCCACCCGGCTTCGCCCGATTGAAGCGGTCGCTCACTCAGGACTCGAATTCGAGCCATCCGATTCGCAGACCCGGCGAAGAACTTTGCGCTTGAGTTATGTCGAATGGCGAACGCCTGCTCCGGAAGCACCCGGAAACTCACGTCGACCACGCTGGTCGGCGCGTCCGTCCCAGGGAGGACCAGGACGTCTCCTCGTTGAATCTGGTCGACCTCCACACCCGAGAGATTTGCCGCGACCCGGCTTCCAGGGTGAACAACGGTTACCGCCTGTTTGTGGGTCTGCAGGCCTCTGAGCCGCGCCCCGAACCCGCCGGGGAGCAGTTCCACCTCATCGCCGACCTGGAAGGACCCATCCAGGAGCGTCCCCGTGACGACAGTCCCGAAGCCCGCCATAGTGAACACCCGGTCCACCGGCAATCGTGGATGCCGGGCGTCTGCCCTGACCGGTTCGTCCCCAAGCATCTCGTCAAGCACCCTGATGAGCTCAGAAAGTCCGACCCGCGAGACCGATGACACCGGCAGAATCTCGGCCTGCGCGAATCGGCCACCTGCCAGCAGGCTGCGGATCTCGCGCCGGACCAGCTCCAACCACTCGGGGTCGGCAATGAGATCGATCTTTGTCAGGGCGACAATGAGTCTTGGGATTGCCAGCAGGTCCAGGATCGCCAAGTGCTCGCGGGTCTGCGGCATCGGCCCTTCATCGGCGGCAACTACCAATAGCGCGGCGTCTATGCCTCCGACCCCGGCCAGCATGTTGTCAATAAAATCAAGATGGCCCGGGACGTCGATGATTCCCAGGCCTTCTCCGCTCGGCAGCGTCGTCCAGGCAAAGCCCAGATCGATCGTCATCTGCCGGTCCTTCTCTTCTTGCAGGCGATCTGGATCTATCCCCGTCAGCGCCTTTACCAGGGCGGACTTGCCATGATCAACATGGCCGGCAGTCCCCAAAACCCGCATGGCTCGAGTCCTCTAAACCCTCAAATCAGGGCTGGTTTTCCTTTCCTTTGGCCTCGGCCGCCCATTCCCGGAGCATCGTTAGGGTCTCCTGCAGGCGCTGCTGGCCCGAGTGGCTGAGCTGCTCGAGGCTTTCTAGGGCCTCACCGATGTCTTCCTGGGCCGACCGCAGATCGTCAGATAGCTTCTGATGCAGTCGTTCATGATCACGCCGCTGCTCTTCGGCTTCCAGTTTGAAGGCACTCCAACGCTTGTGTTCATCCGCCTGCTGACCCGACCACTCTTGCTTGAACCGATCTTCGCTCAACCGCTGGATTTCGCTGACCTCTTCGATCCGCCGTTCCAGGCGAGCCACGACGTCGCTTAACTCACTTTCCAGCCGCTTGAGGCTTCGGTGGGTCTCCTCGAAGGCCGCCAGCCGCTCGTCAAGTCCTTCCGCCTGGCCGGCGAAAGAGTTGAATCGCTTCTCATGGGCTTTCCAGCCGCGCTCGAATTCGGCCTGACGGACCGCCTG